>DATECO010000167.1:0-22982 GCA_035286865.1 Nitrospiria bacterium
TTGCCAGTGCCCACCCCCTAGAGTTTTTAGAAGCCTTTTACTCACGATTAGTTTCCCGAAGGTTGGCACTATCCGCCAGGATAATTACACGGTTTGCCCTCACTTCGGCGAATCCGCCTTGGACCTCCAGAGAAAGGTCCTGTTCCCCAATCCGGTAGCGAAGTTCACCAGCCCTCAAAGTGGTGAGAAATTCACAGTGGTCAGGAAGTACACCAAAATCCCCTTCTGATCCCGGAGCCAACACCTCATCGACCTCTTCCCGCAGGACAAGCCGCTCAGGGGTCACCACCTCTAAAATGATCTTCTCCGGCATATTATCAACCTATTCCCGACCTGGACCGTATACTTGAACCGAACCAGGGAGTGAGCAAGCCGGCAAAGCGCTGCAAAACCTCAACAATCAAATGTCCGTGCCGGGAATGTAGTAACGGCTACGTTCCCGGCCAAAAGCAAAACGTTCGGAATCCAAACTCCGGTAATCGCATTTTGCCGGTTTGCGAATCCCCCTGGTGAGGGGCAAATCTGCCATTCTATCCTACTGCCGATAACCCAGCCTGCCAGCTTTTTCCACCGCTTCCCCGATCGTGCCCACCATGTAAAAGGCCTGTTCAGGGAGGTCATCGTGCTTCCCCTCTACGATCTCCTTGAAGCCGCTGATGGTGTCCTTAAGCTTGACATATCGACCGGGGGTACCCGTAAAGGCCTCGGCCACAAAAAATGGTTGAGACAGGAAGCGCTGAATTTTCCTGGCCCGGGCCACGGTGAGCTTATCTTCCTCCGACAGCTCATCCATCCCCAGAATGGCAATGATGTCCTGGAGATCCTTATACCGCTGAAGTATCGATTGGACCTGTCGGGCCACGGTATAATGTTCCTCCCCCACAATCCTGGGCTCCAGGATACGGGAGGTGGAGTCCAGGGGGTCCACGGCCGGGTAGATCCCCAGCTCGGTCAGCTGGCGGGAAAGCACCGTGGTGGCATCCAAGTGGGCAAAGGCCGTGGCCGGGGCCGGATCAGTCAGGTCGTCCGCAGGGACATAGATCGCCTGAACCGAAGTGATGGAGCCTCGCTTGGTCGAGGTAATACGCTCCTGAAGGGCCCCCATCTCTGTTCCCAGGGTGGGCTGATACCCCACGGCCGACGGCATACGCCCCAAAAGGGCAGATACTTCTGACCCGGCCTGGGTAAACCGGAAGATGTTATCAATAAACAGGAGCACATCACGGCCCTCTTCATCCCTGAAATACTCCGCCATCGTCAGGGCGGTCAGACCTACCCTGAGTCGTGCCCCAGGAGGCTCATTCATCTGACCGTACACCAACACAGCGCGGTCGATCACCCCCGAGTGTTTCATCTCAAGCCACAGGTCATTCCCTTCACGGGTCCGCTCCCCTACGCCAGCAAAGACCGAGTATCCCCCATGCTCCTTGGCAATATTATGAATCAGCTCCATAATGATGACGGTCTTCCCCACACCTGCCCCACCAAAGAGGCCTGTCTTTCCGCCACGGGAATAGGGCTCCAGGAGGTCAATCACCTTAATCCCGGTCTCAAAAACTTCTGTGGCCGTCTCCTGTTCCGTAAGACTGGGGGCCGGTCGATGGATCGGATAACGCTTTTTGGCCTGGAGCGGCCCCAGCTTATCCACTGGTTCGCCCACCACGTTGAGAATACGTCCTAGATTTTCTGGGCCCACCGGAACGGATATCGGCCCCTCCGTATCGATCACCTCCATGCCTCGCGTCAGTCCGTCCGTAGAGGACATGGCCACAGCCCGCACCCTATTTTCCCCTAGGTGAAGAGCCACTTCCAAGATGATCCGAATTCTTGGCTTGCTCGATCGCTCATCCGCCTCCTGTTCGATCCTCAGTGCATTGTAGAGGTCCGGTAACTTGCCCCCCGAAAACTCCGCATCCACCACCGGCCCGATCACCTGTACCACCTTACCCTTGTTCACGTGAAATTCCTCCATGTGAGACGTTATTCGTTAATCGTTACTCGTTATACGTCATTATACGTCATTCGATGACTGGCTCTGAATATTCCCCCCAAAATGATACACGAATAACGATTAACATTTAACGATTAACGTGGTCTTATTTCAACGCCTCCGCACCCCCGATAATATCCATGAGCTCCTTGGTGATGGCCGCCTGGCGAGTCTTGTTGTAGACCCGGGTCAGCTTATAGATCATCTCCTGGGCATTGCGGGTAGCTGCATCCATGGCCATCATCCGGGCTCCCAGCTCACTCGCGTTGGACTCCAGCAAGGAACGAAATAACTGGACCTCGATATACTTTGGAAGCAGCCGTTCGAAGATCTCCTCCTCCGAGGGTTCATAGAGGTAGCTGGTAGAGGCGGCAGAATCCATTGCCCCAATAGGCAGTAGCCGCTCCACCACCACCCTTTGTGAGGCGGCAGATCGAAATTCTGTGAATATGAGGTCACAGACATCAAACTGTCCCTCTAAAAAGGCCTGCTCGATATCCCGTGCAATCTCGGCCGCATGCCCGAAGTCCAGCTTGTCAAAGATATTTGTCCAGGTTTTCCGTAAGGTGTAAGGCCTCTTCCTGAAGTAGTCCCGGGCCTTCTTTCCTACAAGGGTGAGGTCAACCTGCAATCCTTTTCTTTCTTTCTCTCTGATGACCTCCAGGGCCTTTCGCACGATATTGGCATTAAATGAACCGCATAGACCGCGATCGGCTGCAATGACCAAGAGATGGATCCTTCGCTCCCCCCGATTGGCCCACAGGGGATGCAGATCGCGCTGGACGCTGGCTCCAAGGCCCTGGAGGAGTTCGGCCATTTTCTGGGCATAGGGCCTGGCGGCTAGTATTCGATCTTGAGCCCGCCGGAGTTTTGCCCCTGATACCAGTTTCATCGCTTTCGTAATCTTCTGGGTATTTTTAACACTGCCAATTCGGCGCCGGATATTTTGTAGGCTGGGCATGGGCTTTTTGCGAGGCTCTCTTTTTTCGATGCGGGGCCCACGTACCTGATGGGCCTGATCTTTGGTTCCTTACTTGGGAATGGTCCTAAACATGACTTTAAATTCATCCAGTACATTTTTGAGACGGGTGCTGAGTTCCTCGTCCAGGGTTTTTTTCTTTTCAAATTCCTGCCGAAGGACCTTGTGTCGCTCCTCAATGTGATGAATTAGCTCCTTTTCAAAGCGCCTCACCTCTTCCACTGGCAGGTCATCCACATAGCCATTCACCCCCGCAAAGGTGACCATCACCTGCAGGTCCACCGGGAGGGGCTGGTACTGATCCTGCTTCAAAAGCTCCACCATGCGTGCCCCCCGGGCCAGCATGGCCTGGGTGGTCTTGTCCAGCTCGCTACCGAATTGGGCAAAGGCCGCCATCTCTCGATATTGGGCCAAATCCAGCCGGAGGCTACCTGCCACCTGCTTCATGGCTTTAATCTGGGCCGCACCCCCTACCCTAGAGACCGAGAGCCCCACATTGATGGCCGGGCGTATGCCGGAATAGAAGAGATCTGCGCCGAGATAGATCTGGCCATCGGTGATCGAGATCACATTGGTCGGTATATAGGCTGAGACATCTCCAGCCTGTGTCTCGATGATGGGAAGGGCCGTGAGAGAGCCGCCCCCCAACTCGTCAGAGAGCTTTGCCGCACGTTCTAGGAGTCTTGAGTGAAGATAGAACACATCTCCTGGGTAGGCCTCCCGGCCCGGCGGTCTTCGCAGCAGCAGGGAGAGCTGACGATAGGCCACGGCATGTTTGGAAAGATCATCATAAATGATCAGGGCATGGCGGCGATGATCACGGAAATACTCCCCGATGGCGCAACCGGAATAGGGGGCCAGAAACTGGAGTGGAGCTGGGTCGCTGGCCGTTGCCACCACCACGATACTGTATTGCATCGCTCCGTTATCTTCCAGGATTTTCACCACACGGGCGACGGTAGAGCGTTTTTGGCCAATGGCCACATAGATACAGATGACGTCTTGCCCCTTCTGGTTGAGAATGGTGTCCACTGCTATGGCTGTCTTGCCAGTCTGGCGATCACCGATGATCAGTTCCCTCTGGCCACGACCAATGGGGATCATGGCATCGATGGCCTTTAGGCCGGTTTGGAGCGGTTCACGCACCGGTTGTCGATCCACCACTCCCGGCGCGATGACCTCCACTTGACGGTATTCCTTAGCCGAGATAGGACCCCGCCCGTCTATGGGTTGTCCGACGGGGTCTACCACTCGGCCAATGATGGCCTCCCCGACAGGGACTCTGGCGATACGACCGGTCCGCTTGACCAGGTCACCCTCTTTGATCCCTACATCCTCGCCGAGGAGCACCACCCCTACACTATCCTCCTCCAGATTGAACACAAATCCATAGAGCCCCTCAGAAAATTCTAGGAGTTCTCCGGCCATGGCCGACTCCAGCCCATAGACCTTCACGATCCCATCCCCCACCTGGAGCACGGACCCGACCTCCTTGACCTCGATCTCTCTATCGAACCCCGTGAGCTGCCTTTTAATAACCTCAGTAATCTCTTCTGCCCTGATCTGCATTAACTACGCCTCCACCATTCTTCTCCGAAACGCCTGAAGCTGGCCCCGGAAACTCCCATCCACCACGGCCTCGCCCACCCGGACCATCAGCCCCCCGATTAGGGAAGGGTTTACAGACCACAGAACCTTAACGGTTCGGCCAGTGACGGACTGTATTCTCCGGCTTACCCCCTCTTTCTCCTCATCCGAAGGTTCTCTGGCGCTCCAGACCGGGACCGTGATGACACCCTGAAACTGATCCACCAGCACAGAAAAGGCCCGACTGATCTCTGCCAGGCATTGTAAACGATTTTTTCTTACCAGATGCTCAAAAAATTTCAACGCCGGCGCGCTGGCCTGTCCGCCTGAAGCAGACTCCAGCAGCGTCCGGAGGACCCTCAACTTTGTCGCACGATCAAAGCGGGGATTTAGCATCAGGTGCCTGAAGTCCTCGTGTTCCTTAAGTATCCGGCTTACTTCTTCGAGGATGTTAAGCGTTTGATTTAGGTTTCCTTGTGAGGAATCCGCACTGATTACCTCGAATAAGGCCTTAGCATATCTCCTGGCGACTACCTCTTTAACCACCTTTACTGAACCTCTCTACTCCTCCCGTTCCCTGGCAGTGCAGGAGGTCGTTTAAATTTAAAAATGCTTTATTATCAATATGTTTAAATATATAAACGTTACACAAAAATGTGACCATTGTCAAGGAAATTAGGTGGATCTGAATCGGGGGCCCGTGCGGCGATACAAAGGAAAAGTTCCTCCGATGCCCCCGCGCCCCGCGCTCGCCCTGGCAGAGCCAGAGGCTCGCTTAATGCACGCTTTCTATGATTCCTCCCCCGAGGACGTCTTCTCCCTGATACATTACGACAGACTGGCCAGGTGTAACTGCCCTCTGGGGCTGATCGAACTCAATCTCCAGGCGATCTTCGTCCAGCCATCTCACAACAGCCTGCGCCTCGGCGGTCCGATAGCGGACTTTGGCTGTGACCACCAGAGGATCGCCTTCTTCAATCGAGGCTTGCCGGATGAGATTTAAGTGCCCTGCAATGATCCTCCTGCGATATAGATCGGTCTCGGATCCTACCAACACCCGATTTTTCTCCGGATCCAGACCCGTGACATAAAGGCGGGATCCCGATCCTGCTCCGGAGGCCAACGGTCCAAGGCCCCTGCGCTGGCCGATGGTATAAAAAGCAACTCCACGGTGCCGGCCCAGCTCCCTTCCCTCCCCATCAACGATTTGCCCTTCCCGATCGGCATGGGGTATCTCCTCCTGTAGAAGCGTTCTATAGTCCCCTTGGGTCACAAAACAGAGCTCCTGACTCTCGGCGACCTCCTCTGCGGGGAGTCCCAGATCCTCGGCCATTTCCCAGACCTGGCTTTTTTCTAGATCCCCCAGCGGGAACATGACCCGGGAGAGTTGTTCCTGACTCAATCGATAGAGAAAGTAGCTCTGGTCTTTCAATCGATCCGCTCCCCTTCTGAGAATATACCGCCCTGTCTTAAGATGATATCCTACTCGTGCATAATGACCCGTGGCCAGATAGTCAGCCCCAAGGTCCAGGGCAATTCTCAGAAGGAGGCCGAACTTGACCTTCTCATTACATACAACACAAGGATTAGGGGTTCGCCCTGAGGTGTATTCCTGAAGAAAATTTTGGATCACGAGGTCTCTAAAGGCCTGCTGGATGTCCACCACCTGGTGAGAAATTTTCAGGCGATCTGCAACATAACGGGCCAACCCGATCTTACAGCACGAACGATCTAGCCAGGGCCGCTCCACCTCACCTGTCTCCTTCCAGGTCTGGAGGGTCACCCCAATGACTTGGTAGCCCTGTCCCACCAAAATCGCGGCGACGACAGAGCTGTCTACCCCGCCACTCATTCCAACCACTACCGTCTTGGGCTGATTCTCCTGCAGACTCATATCGTTTTACCTGCCGCCCTCCTTCAGGGTCCCTGCCTTAGGTCCCCCCAGAGCCAGACCTGACACCATAGCCTCTTCAGGCTTGCCCATTTCACAATTTCCGTTAAACTTAACCCCTTCCTCTACAATTAGAAGCGGCGTCCGGATGGACCCATTCAGGACCGCTGGGGAAAGGAGATGGACCTTTGAGGAGGCCGTTATATTGCCATTAATCCTTCCCCCGCTGACCACCGTCCCTGCATTGATCTCGGCATCCATCACAGCGGTCTCCCCCACCACGAGCGTCCCTTTCGTGATGACCTCCCCTTCTACCTTTCCATCAATCCGCACCGTTCCATCGTAAGTAATGACACCCTTGAATTCTGTCCCCTTCCCGAGGAAGGCAATGATCTCCTCTGGATTTGTGCCTACCCGGTCCCTCTCTTCCTTCTTCAACATCATCTAACCCCCCTCCTCTCATCCTCGCTAGCGCACCTGCCTGCCGGCAGGGCAGCGCACAGGCCTGTTATTACGAGCATCCATATCTTTTGCTTTATCATTAGCTCAGTGGTGCGAAGCTGCTTCTAATTTAATGCAATATTATTTCTAGAATTCTATCCAGATCCTCCGCTGTATAATACTCGATCATAATGTGTCCACGTTGATGTCCCCCCATTATTCTCACCTTGGTCCCCAGCCGATAGCAGAGCTGTTCCTGTATCTGGATCCCCTCGGCCGTTTGCCGGCTTCCGGCGTGCCGAGGTGTGGCCTTTTTTCCGATCTTCCTCACCAGATTTTCAGTCTCTCGGACCGAAAGTCTGTTCTTAACGATCTGGCGCCCGATCTTGATCTGATCAGAAACATGCTGAAGTGATAAGATGGCCTTGGCATGGCCAGGTGTGATCCGGTCGGCAAGGAGGTCTGCCTGGAGGGTCTCTGGAAGATTTAGCAGCCTCAGGCAGTTGGCCACAGAAGAACGGTCCTTGCCGACCCTCTGGGCGATTTCATCCTGCGTGAGGTGAAACTCCTGGATCAACATTTGATATGCCCGCGCCGCCTCCATCGAATTGAGATCCTTCCGGAGCAGATTCTCGATGAGGGCAAGTTCGAGTGGCTCTGAACCGGCGGCCTCTTTGACGATGGCCGGTATGCGGGTCTGGCCAGCCAAACCGGCCGCCCTCCAGCGCCGTTCGCCGGCAATCAGTTCGTACTGATCACCCTCCAGTCTGCGAACCAGCACCGGCGCCATCACCCCCTTGGCCCTGATTGAGTCGGCAAGCTCTTTTAAGCCGTCCTCGTCAAACCCTTTCCTGGGCTGATACCGATTTGGTATAATTCGATCAAGCGCGATCTCCTGAATCCGTCCCCCACCCGGGGTCCCCAAAAAATTCTCAGGTAGCAAAGCCTCTAATCCTCTACCTAACGCTTTTTTCTGCATATCCCATCACTTCCTTTGCTAATTGTAAATAGGCCTGTGCGCCTTTAGAGGCGATGTCGTAGAGGAGGACAGGTGCCCCGTGGCTCGGGGCCTCGGCCAGCGAGACGTTGCGCGGTATAATGCTTCGAAACACCCTTTGATCAAAATGTTCCTGGATTTCGTGGGCCACCTGGTGGCAAAGGGTATTTCGGACATCGAACATGGTCAGCAGTATCCCTTCAAGCTCCAAGTCGGGATTGAGGGTTTGACGCACCAGCTTTACTGTCTTTAATAGCTGTCCCAACCCCTCCAGGGCATAATACTCGCACTGGACGGGGACCAGAACCGAATGGGCGGCTGTGAGGGCATTCAGCGTGAGGAGGCCCAGGGACGGTGGGCAGTCTATGAAGACAAAATCATAGAACTCTCCCACCTTGGCGAGGGCCTCTTTCAGCCTGCCTTCCCGTCCGGGTAGATCCACGAGTTCGACCTCGGCACCGACAAGATCCACCTTAGCCGGGATCAAATCGAGTCCCTCCACCCCGGTCTTGACCAGGACTTCCTGGAGGGTCCTCTTCTGGATTAGGACCTCATAGATGCTCGTGGACAACGCGTCACGATTCACCCCTAAACCGGCCGTGGCGTTCCCCTGGGGATCGGCATCCACTAGCAGGACCTTCCTTTCCGCAAATGCGAGTGAGGCCGCCAGGTTAATGGCTGTAGTGGTCTTCCCCACGCCCCCTTTCTGATTGGTAATCGCAGTGATTTTGCCCATTTGGCTCAAAATTTTCACAATATTAACATAAGTATTTTCGAAAGAAAAGCTAATTCACGTAATCATAAAATGTTCCACGTGGAACATTTCGTAAAGGAGACCCATTTAGACCGATCAAAAGAGCTTGTCCAACAAACCTCCTTTTGTGCTTCGACCCTAGTCCCAGCCTCAACACAAGGAGGGAGCATTTACATGCTCCGGACGATCAGGACGAGGCATATAACTCCGTCCACCCTTCGAGAAGCTCAGGGTAAACGGAGGATTAATCGGGAAGACTCAAGAGTGGAAGGCCTTTCTGAGCACAATAAGATTTCTCTCTATGTCCTCAAACGGCAGCCGATAGCACAACACCTCGGGCTGGCTCCATACAGCTGGATCCTTCAATTCCCTCAAAAGCCCCTCTCCCGCCCTGGCTGTCCAGATGACCACGCGTCCACCCGGACATAACAGGTGTGATACCTGGCTTAAAAACATGGATGGTCTCAGGGCCCGAGCCATCAGGATATCATAGGCCCTTTGGTGTGACGGTTGTTTGGTGATCCACTCTAGCCGTTCGGCCAGGATCTGGATCCCCTTAAGACCCAGGGTCCCGCAGAGGGAATGGAGGAAGGCCACTTTCTTCTTATTGGATTCTAGTAGGGTCAGAAAGATCTGTGGCCTGCAGATCTTGATGGGCATCCCGGGAAAGCCTGCCCCGGTCCCCACATCGATGACCCTTGTGGGCATTCCTGACCAAGGGCCTTCCCCCAGGGCTGCCATACCCGCAATCGAGTCCAAAAAGTGCCGAATGATGATTCCCCGATCATCTCGTATGGCGGTCAGGTTGATCCTGGCATTCCATTGCTTTAGCTCTTCCAGATAGATCAGTAATTTTGAGATTTGATCCTCGGAAACACAAACCCCTAACTGTTGTGCCCCCTCTAGGATTAATTTAGTATTAGTTTTCAATAGATTATATTAGATTGTTCCACGTGGAACACTATAAGAATCCTACGCCTGATGTCTACGGCTAGGGCAGGGATCGTGGCAAGGGACATGCTCGCTACCATCCTGTCGTCTCTTGCGCTCTAGGGCCACCAGTAGAAGGGAAATGGCTGCAGGGGTAACACCAGAGATCCTGGAGGCCTGACGGATTGAGAGGGGACTCACCTCCTTCAGCTTGGCACGTACCTCATGAGAAAGGCCGATGACCCCATCATAATCGAACGACTGGGGAATTTTCTTAGCCTCCAGCTGCTGAATTCTTTTAACCTGTTGCATCTGCTGTTGGATATAGCCTTCGTATTTGATCTGGACTTCTACCTCTTCTGCCACCTCGGGGGGAAGGGAACACGACTCCAAATCTTGTGCACTGCCTCTATTACACGTGCTGACCACCGGTGAGGCCAATCTCATCAGCACGGCATAATCGATCTCAGGCCGCTTGAGCAATTGGGCAAGGGTGGTATCCGGGTTCACCTCCTGGATGCCTGCTTGCCTTAGTACCACAAGGAGTTCTGAGGTGAACCTCGGCCTCGTCTTGTTAAGCCGCTGTATTTCCTCCTTGATCAACTTGCACTTCTCCAGAAATCTTTCATAAAGCCACCGGGGAATGAGACCAAGGTCATAACCCTTTTCCATGAGACGTAGGTCTGCATTACCGTGGCGCAGAAGGAGGCGGTATTCTGCCCGCGAAGTGAACATCCGATATGGCTCCTGGGTACCCAGTGTGGTCAGGTCATCAATTAATACTCCGATATATGCCTCTGAACGTCCCAGGATAAATGGCGCCTGACCCTGAATCTTAAGAGCGGCATTGATCCCGGCCATAATGCCCTGGGCGGCAGCTTCTTCATAGCCTGAGGTACCATTTATCTGGCCGGCATGGTATAGCCCCTCTACGCCCTTCGTCTCTAATGTAGGCTTAAGCTGCGTAGGAGGGACAAAGTCGTATTCGATCGCATAGCCCGGTCTTAACATTTTAGCAGACTCTAGTCCTTTGATAGTATGTAAGAATTTTAATTGAACATCAATAGGAAGACTGGTTGAAATCCCATTCGGGTAATAGACATCCGTATCCATCCCTTCGGGTTCCAAGAAGACCTGATGCCGATCCTTGTCCGAAAACTTCTTGATTTTATCCTCAATCGAAGGACAATAACGCGGACCGATACCTACGATATCCCCATTATAAAGAGGAGAGCGGTCCAGATTGTCCAAGATGATTTTGTGAGTCTCTTCATTGGTATAGGTGATATGGCAGGGAACCTGCCGGGTTGGCAGTGACTGGGTGCAATACGAAAAGTGCGGGGCCGGATTATCACCATATTGAGGGATCATCACTGAAAAATTGATCGTTTGCCCATCAAGGCGGGGAGGGGTACCGGTTTTGAGCCGACCCATTGCAAAACCAAGTTCTATCAGGCTTGAAGAAAGTCCCTCGGAGGCCCGCTCCCCCGCACGACCTGCGGGGAACCTTGTCTGGCCAATATGGACCAGTCCTCTCAAGAAGGTCCCTGTAGTGAGGATCACGGCCTGGGCACGATAACGTCTGCCATCCTCTGTCTGGATGCCTACAACCCGGGAGTCCGATACCAGCAACCGGTCCACCGCTGCTTGGATGATTTTTAGCTTATCTTGATTTTGGAGCACCTGCTGCATAGCCACCCGATAGGCCTTCCGGTCAGCCTGGGCCCTCAATGCCCTGACGGCTGGGCCCTTTCGTGTGTTGAGCATCCTGAACTGGATTCCTGTTTTATCAGTATTCTTGCCCATTTCCCCGCCCAGGGCATCGATTTCCCGTACCAGGTGGCCCTTGGCAATCCCCCCCACTGCAGGATTACAGGACATCTGGGCGATATTTTCAAGGCTCAGGGTAAAGAGCAAGGCAGAACATTCCATGCGGGCTGAGGCCAAGGCGGCCTCACATCCTGCATGGCCCGCGCCGATCACGATCACATCCGCTTTTTCTTCATAACCTTTTATTATCACAATGTTTTCTTTCGATGTTCCACGTGGAACATTTTACTTTCCTATGCAAAATTGACTAAAGATCCGATCGAGTAGGTCCTCGGTCGTGGTCGTGCCGATGACCTCCCCCAGGTGATCGATCGCCGCCCGGGTCTCCAGGGCCAGAAACTCACTGGGCATCCTGGTATCCAGAGCCGAGATGGCCCGCCTGATCGCCTGCTGGGCCTTCTCAATGGCCGCACCGTGTCTGGAGGAAATAAGAAAGGGGCTTTCCCCTAAGTCCAAGTGCCCATGAAAAACCTCATTCTCTATTGCATCTTTAAGCAGATCGAGACCCATGCACTTTGTGGCAGATACCTTAACCGCCTCGGTGTCAGCTAATCTCTCCCTGACATATTTTTCATTAATCATTTCAGAAAGATCAGACTTGTTGAAGACTGCAATTTTATTCTTCGCCTTCACCAAATCTATCAGATAGCGATCCCCCTCCTGAAGTGGCTGGCTCACATCCATCACAAGGAGGACGAGGTGTGCTCTATCTAGTGCTTCCCTGGCCCGTCTGACTCCCTCCAATTCTACCGGGTCACGGGTCTCCCGCAGCCCTGCGGTATCTACTAACTTTACGGCGACCCCGCGGAGATTCACCCACTCTTCCAGGACATCACGGGTCGTCCCAGGCGTATCCGTCACAATTGCCCTGTCTTCCTGCAAGAGGGCATTGAGTAGACTTGACTTCCCCACATTAGGCCGACCCACTATAGCGACGACAAGGCCTTCACGCAGGATTCTCCCTTCCTCCCACCCCTCCAGCAGTTTTTGTATGCTAGAGGATATATGGGCCAGAATCTTTTGGATCTCTTCGAGTGAGATCACCTCCAGATCCTCTTCAGAGAAGTCGATATTGGCCTCCACATGGGCCAGCAGAGATAATAGTTGATCCCTAAGAACCCTGATCTCCTGACCCAACCTCCCTTGGAGCTGCCCGAATGCCACCTTCAGGCTGGCCTCCGTCCTGGATCGGATCATGTCCATCACGGCCTCGGCCTGGGTCAGATCGATCCGTCCATTCAGAAAGGCCCGCTTGGTAAACTCTCCCGGCTCGGCCAGTCTCGCTCCATGGCGAAGCAGAAGGGCCATCGCGCGCCTGAGCAGCAGAGGGTTCCCGTGGCAACTGATCTCCACCATATCTTCGCGTGTATAGGTCCTGGGCCCTCGGAGGAGTGAAAGTAGGACCTCATCCAGCACCTCCTCCGTGGAGGGGTCCACCACAAGGCCGTAATGGATAGTGTGGCTGGGTAGATCTTCTAATAAAGGGCCGGCAGGCTTTTTCCTGAAAACCCGCTGGGCAATCCGGATGGCCTCCCTGCCGGAGATCCGGATCACCCCTATTCCGGATTCGCCCTGAGGGGTAGAAATGGCGCAGATCGTGTCCTCACAATGCATACTGGACCTGATTATGCCTTTGCCGGCTTTAAATACCTTGCAGTAATATACTGCTGAAGTATGCTAAGCACATTATTCACCAGCCAGTAGAGCACCAGTCCTGAAGGAAAGTAGAGGAAAAAATAGGTGAACAGGACTGGAAGAAATAGCATGATCTTGGCCTGCATGGGATCCATGGTGGTAGGCTGGAGCTTCTGCTGGACCACCATAGAAACTCCCATGATGATGGGCAGGATGTAGTAGGGGTCCTTATCCGAAAGGTCCCTGATCCAGAGCACAAAGGGGGCATGGCGCAGCTCGATGGTGGTGTAAAAAATGTTAAATAGGGCGATAAAGACCGGGATTTGTAAGACCATGGGAAGGCATCCCCCCAGGGGATTGACCTTATGCTTTCGGTAAAGCTCCATAAGCTCCTTCTGTAGTTTTTGTCGATCATCCTTGTACTTTTTTTGGAGCGCTGCCACCTTGGGCTGGATCTCCTGCAGCCCCCTCATCGAGACATAGCTCTTATGGGTTAAGGGGACAAATAGCAGTTTGATCCCCGCAGTCAGCAGGATAATGGCCAGACCATAATTCTTTGTAAAATCATAGAACAGCCGCAAGACCGAAAAAAGGGGCTCGGCAATGATACGGACCACAGACCAGCTCCCGTAGATGAACCACCCAAAATCGATCGTTTCCTCCAGGTTCAAGTGATAGGAGCGCAATCGGTCATATTCCTTTGGCCCTGCATAGAGGCGGTAGGTATAGGCCTGCGGAGGTGTGGTAGGGGAGTGTCTTACCCCCACGGTCACCTCCTGATCGGCCAGTTTGCGGGCAACGATCGTGCCTGCAGCGTCCTGGGGGATTAGCGCAGCCAGAAAGTATTTATCCTGGAGTGCTGTCCAGGCCAGTTTACCCTGATGAACCACTTCCCCTTTGATACTGGAGGGACTATCCTGAATGATCTTCTGGTCGATGAGGCTGGTAGGCCCTATAAAACCCACAAAGGTCGTGGTCCCCCAGTCCGTGATCGCGAAGTTCGCTCCCACATACAAGGTGTATCCTTTTTCGAACCCCTCAGACTCGATTCGCACATCCACATCGTATCGATCTGAATAGAAAGTCAATCGCTTCATCAGAACCTGCCCGCCGACATCGCCTCTGGCCAGAAAACTCAGTTGTCCCTTTCGGTTCGGACCTTGTAGCTTCAGGTTCTGACCCTCTATTCGATAGAGCCCTTTCAGAAAACGCTGTTGGACTTGTTCCGCTTCCCCCTCGACGAAGATTTCCAGCGGAAAAATTGCGGGCTCCTTTTTCTGAGGGCCAAACAGAATAATCCTGGGACTGTCCTTGTCCACTCCTTTTGTGTACTGCTTAAGTTCCCAGTGCTTGATGACCCCTCCGCGGTTGGTGAAGATTGCCCGGTAAAGGTCTGTCTCCACCACCACTTCCTGCTCGATTGCAATGTCGTCACTCATAAGACTCTTCTCGTCAGGCCCCTGGTCCCTTTTGGCATCGGTCAGGGCCTGTGGGAGAGGAAGCCCCGGGGGAGGAGGTTCTAGGGCAGCCGGTTCACGCTTGAATCGCTCGAGCCGGTTTTTCTCCTGCTGGTACTCATAATACGAGTACAAGTAGAGGATCGCCACCGACAGGATCAAGAACAGTATCGCACGCTTATCCATCTCACCTGACCGGATCCACACCGCCTGGATGGAGTGGATGACACTTACAGAGCCTGAAGACCGTTAGCCAGAGCCCTTTGATCACACCGTGTCTCTTCAAAGCCTCGATCGCATAGGAAGAACAGGTCGGGGCAAAACGGCACGAAGGCGGAAGAAAGGGTGATAGATATTTCTGATAGACCTTAAGAAGACGGATCAGGGCTCGCTTCATCTTTTTTTAGGTGGTCTTTTTTGCTTTTCACTAAGCCAAGGCATGCAAGGAGGTTGAGGAGCTTCCCCCGTACATTTTGAAAATCATCCACCTGGAGTTCCCCCTTCGGGAGCACCAGAATATCCATGCCCGCGACCAGCTCAGAAACGGAAGTTCGCAGGATCTCCCGAAGCACCCGCCGGGCCCGGTTTCTCTGCACTGCTTTCCCCAACCGCCGCTGGACGATGGTCCCAAATCGGCCATAGGGTAGGGGATTTCTCAAAAAAAAATCGTGAAATGCCGATCGCTCTTTCGAACGCCCTTTTGGATAATTTTCCGAATCTCATTGGACTGTGTAATATATTGCCTGCGCCAAGACCGCTTCACCGACTATAATCTCCTGGGAAATGTATTCTGAGGCCAGGGGACTCGCCTATGGCGGGCTGCACAAAGCCTCATGGTCCAAGCCCGGCACCCTGCACAGTCGGTTCATTTGCCCTCACTCCTAGGTGGAGGCCCATGCGGTACAGTGGCTCTTCCACTGCCCGCACTCCGCCTAAGGCGGATTGGCCAGTCAAAGGCAGAGCCAGTGCCTGGGCTTCAAACCGTCAGGCGGTGCCTCCCTTTGGCCCTCCGACGTTTCAGGACCTTCTGACCACCCTTGGTCTCCATCCGTTTGAGGAACCCATGGGTACGCTTTCTGCGGAGATTACTCGGCTGGCGATAGGTAATCGACATGGTTTTACTCTCCTTAAGACAATTCGACCCGTAGCATTTTTTTTAGAACATCATATTATATCGAAATGATTTTAGCTTGACAAGTTCCCGAAATAAAGGTTAACCTTTTAGCAGGTTGAGGCCGCCCCAAACAGGACCACAAATTCAAAGGAGTTTACATGCGATGGATCATAAAGTACAGTCTTTCGGCGCTACCCAGTGTCTTGATACTGTTGTATGGCCAAATCAGTCTCACTCAGGAACTCCAGGAAACACCCATCACAGCAGAGGAAATCGTTCGACGATCCGAAGAGGTCCATCCCGGAAAGGATCACGCCTCCAAGCTGATTTTTACGATCCGCGATCAAGATGGCAGCGAGAGGAGGGAGGTCCTCCGACGATTTTGGAAGGCCTATGGTGGGAAGGGAGGTCTAGACTTTAAGCTGATCGTTTTTAACGAATACCCCCCAGACAAGAAGGGCAATGCCTTCCTGGAATGGTCTTACCGACCCGGATCTGGAAAAGAACCCGATCGCAAATTTTATTTAAAATTCTTAAATACCGTGAATAAGGTCCCCAAAGGTTCGGATGAGGGCTTTGCAAGCTCTGATCTTAAACCCTCTGAGATGGCACCCCGTCCGGTCGATTTGGACACGCACAACCTGCTCAAGGAAGAGGTCATCGAGAGCAGGCCTTATTATGTGGTCGAAAGTGTTCCTAAGAGACTTGATCCCTCGTACACTTATAGCAAGGTCGTGAAGTGGATCACAAAAGGAGATTTTCTCAAAGAGAGAATAGAATACTATGATCCTGCAGGAAAGCTCTTTAAGGAGCAGATTATCACCTGGAAGAAGATCAAGGATGCATGGGTCTGGGAGAAGGTGGTGACCACCAATGCCCAGACCAAGGCCCAAACCTTCCTGACGATCAGTGACATTAAAGTAGACTCCGGGCTCTCGGAGGATTTGTTCACCGAGCGGTCTATGAAGCGCGGCGTAGAAGCAGTTCCATAAATGCCCAGTGTAAACTCTCCATGCTGAACAAACTTAAATTCTGGAAAAAGAGCCTAAAAAGAAAGATCGTCCTTTTTAATCTGACGGTGGGATTGGTCTCAGGGCTCCTGGTCCTTATCTTCATCTACCTCATCGGGACCCACACCTTAAAACAGACCATTGGGGCCAATTTTAGACAGGAGGCCACGTCCACAGCGGCAAATCTTGAGACCCTCATCAATTACCATATCGAGGTTTCACGCCTGCTCGCCTCCTCCTCTTCTATCCTCTCGGTGGTGGAGGGATCCAATGCCTTCTATGTCGGGGAAGACTCCACGGCCATCAGGCAGAGGATCCTGGAGATCGAGGACCGCTGGGTTCACGCCCAGGGTGTGGATGCCTATCTGCTGGAGGTCCTCAATAACAAGGGCTCACTCTACCTCAAAAATTTCTTCAGCCAGGACGCGGAAAAAAGCCCTTATCATGCAATCCTGGTGACCAATGAGCAAGGGGCGGTGGTCGCCTCGATACAACGGCCCAATCACTATTACTATGGGGACCGGTCCTGGTGGCGAGAGGCCTACTTACAAGGTCAGGGAAGGCTCTTCGTGGGCACGATCGAGATGGACCCGGATCTGAATAAAAAGGTAATTATCATCTCAACCCCAATCCTCAAGGAGGATAAGCCCATTGGTGTTCTCTCCATAATCCACAATGTGGATGTCTTCTTTAAGGCCGTCACCTCGGCGAAGGTAGGAAAGACAGACCACAACATGTTGGTCGGATCCAGGGGCCAGGTCCTTTTTTGCCCTGCAAATCCCTTGGAGGAGCACCAGTTAACCCCCCAACTCACCCAAGATATTTTTAAGGAGACCTCAGGGTGGACGGCCACCAGGGCCGATGTGCACCACCCCGGGGCCGAGGCCATTAGTGGATATGCACCGGTGGGCATCACCTTTCGGTTGGGTCCTGAAAACTTTGGGGGCGAGAAATGGTATGTCATCACCAGCCAGGACCCCCAAGAGACCTATGCACCGATCTATACACTCCTCACCTGGATCTCCATTGCTGGACTCATCGGCATTGGCGTCTTTGCCTTCCTGGGGCTTCTCATCTCCACCCACATTGTCCGACCGATCCAGGAGCTCAAGAAGGGGGCTGAGACGATCGGTGCAGGGAATTTAAACTACCGCATCTCGATCCAGACGGGCGATGAGATTGAAGACCTGGCCAGCAAATTCAATAAGATGGCCTCCAAGCTGAAGTTATTTTATATCGGGCTTGAGGAAAACGTAAAGGAGAAGGGCTGGAAGATCGAGCACCAGAGCAAGGAACTCTTCATTCTTTACTCCATCGCCGGTATCTTGAACAAGTCACTCACCCTCAAAGAGCTGTTAAATGAGGTCCTCCACAAGATGCTGGATGTGATGGAGGCTGATGCGGGCATCATCTGGACCTCAGACGATCTCACAGGAAGGTTGACCATTACCGCCACCCGAGTCCAGCCACTCCCCCCAGAGGCCATGAAGACGCTCGTTGAGCTGATCCATCACTTAAGCCAGGAGATCATCCGATCTGGGAAGCTCTGGGATTCGGAAAACATCGCGGTGGATGCCCGCCTGGAAAAGTTCGGGCCCGTGGATACCAGTTTTATGTCGCTGGTCGGGATACCCCTCCGCTCGAGGAATAAGGTGCTGGGAGTCCTCTACGTGCTCTACAGGAGCATTCATGCCCTCACCTCGCGTGAGGAAAAGCTGCTGGCCTCTGTGGGAAATCAAATCGGTGTAGCTATCGAACACGCCTTGCTGACCACTCAGACAAGGACTGAGAAGGAAGTGAGCTAGCTCCGCCCAGCTTTTTTTAGGAAGGCTTCAAAAATGCGGCGGCTAGGTTCATCCTTACGGTAGAGGAACTCCGGATGCCATTGGACTCCAAGGGCGAAGCCACATTGAGGATATTCCAAGCCTTCGACCACCCCATCCGGGGCCACGGCATTGACCACAAGACCATGGCCAAGGGACTTTACTGCCTGGTGATGTGAGCTATTGACACGGATCATAGGCTCCTTGACGATCTTGTGAAGCCTGGTTCCCTTCGCAATCGTGACCGGATGTGAGGGCTCTACCGCCGCTACATTCTGCTGGTGCCTCAGGGCCCCTTTGATCTCAGTGACGATGTCCTGTACAAGACTCCCGCCCATGGCCACATTGAGCACCTGCATTCCCCCGCACACTCCCAACACAGGAAGATCCTGATGAACAGCCATACGGGCAATCGCCAGCTCAAAGGCTGCCCGTTGACTGCTCATGATCTTGAACTTAAAACGTTTAGATTCCCCATACAGGACTGGATCCAGATCCGGGCCGCTGCCGGTGAGCATAAGGCCATCGATCCGATCCAGTAGGTGCTGCAGGACCTTCAGATCTTGCGTGACGGGAAGGATGAGCGGGATGCCACCGAGTTCCTCAATCGCCGAGACATATCGTGCCCTCAAAAAATAGGTCGGCTCACCTTTCCTCTGTAGGGGCCCGTGCGGCGACACCAGAGGCGTGTCCTCCGATACCCCTACACCCCTCGCTCGCCCTGGCAAAGCCAGAGGCTCGCTAGCCCCGAAGTCCTCCCGATCCCCCGGATTAAAGTCACTGGTGATGCCAATGATCGGTTTCCCCTTATACGCCGCCCCCTCACGCAGACTTGACTCCTTTTTCACTCTCATAGATAAGCACCGGTTTACCGGTGCCATTGATCACCTCCTCGGTGATCACGCATTCCTTCACATTTTTGAGGGAGGGGAGCTCGTACATGAGGTCCAGCATCACCTCTTCGAGAATGGCCCTTAAGCCCCGGGCACCGGTCTTCTGCGCATTGGCCTTCTTGGCAGTCGCCGTGAGGGCGCTATCAACAAAGCGGAGCTTGACCTTCTCTAAGCCAAACAACCGCTCATATTGCTTCAGCAGGGCATTCCGGGGTTCGGTCATGATACGGACGAGGGCATCCTCTGCCAAGTCTTGCAGAGTGGCGATCACAGGCAACCGGCCCACAAACTCCGGGATGAGCCCATACTTGAGGAGGTCTTCCGGCTGAACCTTCGCCAGAAGCTCCCCAATCTTTCTGTCATGGATCCCTTTGATCTTGGCGCCGAAGCCCATCGATTTTAGGTTGATCCGCTGCTCAATCATACCGTCCAGCCCCACGAAGGCCCCGCCACAGATGAAGAGGATATTCGTGGTATCCACCTGGATGAACTCCTGGTGGGGGTGCTTTCTGCCCCCTTGGGGAGGGACATTGGCGATGGTCCCCTCCACCAGCTTGAGCAGGGCCTGTTGAACTCCTTCCCCCGAAACATCCCGGGTGATGGAGGGGCTATCGCTCTTTCGGCTGATTTTGTCAATCTCATCGATATAGACAATGCCCCGTTCACATTTCTCGATATCGTACTCGGCCACCTGGAGGAGTTTGAGAATGATATTCTCCACATCCTCACCTACATATCCCGCCTCCGTCAAGGTGGTGGCATCGGCAATCGTGAAGGGAACATCCAAGATCCTGGCCAGGGTTTGGGCCAGGAGGGTCTTGCCGGTGCCGGTGGGGCCGATCATCAGGATGTTCCCCTTTTGCAGCTCCACCTCATCCACCTCGGTCGGAGTATTGATCCTCTTATAATGATTGTGGACGGCCACGGCCAGAATCTTTTTGGCCCGTTCCTGACCAATGACATACTGGTCCAGGACCTTCTTAATCTCGGCGGGCTTGGGGAGTTTCGAAGTGACTTCCCCACGATCCTCCTCCCACTCCTCTGCAACGATCTCGTTGCAGAGGTCGATACATTCATCACAGATGTACACCGTGGGCCCGGCGATCAGCTTTTTAACCTCGTCCCGACTCTTACCGCAAAATGAACATCTTAAAGCATCATGCCTGTCTTGCTTTGCCATCACTAGCCTCCATGTGTCTTTTCCTTGGTCTTGACCATCACTGTGCGTGCGATTACCTCATCGATCAGCCCGTATTCTTTGGCCTGTTCACCGGACATAAAATAATCCCGCTCCGTATCCTGCCGGATTCGCTCGATCGGCTGGCCCGTATGCTTGGCCATGATTTCATTGAGCCTTTCTCGCATTTTTAAGATCTCGCGGGCATGGATATCCACATCGGTGGCCTGGCCTTGAAATCCTCCCATCGGCTGATGGATCATGATCCTGGAATTAGGGAGTGCAAAACGTTTCCCCTTTTCCCCAGCCGCCAGTAACAGGGCACCCATGCTCGAGGCCTGACCGATACAAATGGTCGAGACATCTGGCCTGATATATTGCATGGTGTCATACACCGCCAACCCCGAGGTCACCAATCCGCCGGGGCTGTTGATGTAGAGATTGATATCCTTCTCAGGATCTTCTGACTCCAGGAAAAGCAACTGGGCGATGATCAGATTGGCAAAATTATCTTCGATGGGGGCCCCAATAAAAATGATCCTATCCTTCAGGAGGCGGGAGTAGATATCATAGGCCCTCTCACCTCGGCTGGTCTGTTCAATCACTATGGGAATGAGCATGCGCCTGGCTCCTTACTCGTTAGGATTTGAGACCCCATCATTATTTCTCAACAAAGATCGCCTTTGAATGAATAAACTCGAGCGCCTTTCTCTCCAGCAGTTTTGTCCGAATCCCTTCCAGGGATCCCTGTTGGGAGAGAAGCAGGCGTTTTATCTCATCCACAGTGATCTTCATCCCCCTGGCCATAAAGGTTATTTCCTGTTCGACCTCCTGCACATCCACAGAAAGTTTTTCCTGCTCGGCAATGGCCTGCAGAAGGACTCGTCCCCTGGCACGACCCTCGGCGATGGGCATGTATTCTTTCTGAAGGGCCGCCAGATCCGGAGTGCCTTCCTGGGGGGCGGACCCGGCCAATCGGCGATGATTCTCAAGCCGGTGAAGGATGTCCTGAATCTCACGTTCTGCCATGGAAGGGGGGACCTCGAAGGTGTGTTGGCCGATCAACTGTTTAACCAGTTGTTCCTTTTCCCGTGCCGTTCGCTCCGACTTCAACCGATTCTCGATCTCAGTCCGAAGCTTTGAACGAAGTTCTTCCATTGAAGCAAAACCTAGATCCTTTGCAAAATCATCATCCAGCACGGGGAGGACCTTGCGTTTCACCTCATGGATCTTAATCTTAAAGAGGAACTCCTTGCCCGCCCACTGTCGGTTTGGGTGATCTTCGGGTAAGGTCACAAGGACCTCAAAAGATTCGCCTCCCTTTCTCCCGATGAGAGCGTCCTCTATCTCGGAGGTCAGGGTCTTTGAGCCCACCTCCAGCAGAAACCCTTCTGCCTTGCTCTCTGCCAGAGAGACTCCCCCTGCGAATCCCTCAAAATCAATTATAACATAATCACCCCCCTTGATCCCATGTCCAGGTTCACAAGACTCAAGCTGGCTGTGCTGGTCCTGTAACTGGGCAAGCGCCTTTTCGACATCTTCTTCCCTCACCGAAATAGCTTGGCGCTCCAGTTTCATTCCGCTGTAATTGGTGAGGACAATCTTTGGCCGGACCTCCACCGTGGCTGTAAAAAATAGGGGAGCATCCTTCTTCACCGAGATCTGCTCGATGGCGGGGAGTTCGACCGGTTTCAGCCCCGTTTCCTCAATCGCCTTTCGATAATAGTCCGGGACCAGCTTCTGGACGATGTCCTCCTCCACCTCCTTGGTATAACGCCGCTCCAACAAGGAGATCGGTGCCTTGCCTGGCCGAAAGCCGGGGACCTTGACCCTGCGCTGTAATTTGGCATAGGCCTGAGAAAATTCCTTGGATACCACCTCCTGGGGAATCTCCACTTTGATCGCCCGCTTTACGGGGGTAAGTTCCTGAACATCGACCTTCATAAACGAAAATTACCTCGTAATTTTTGTACCGATATCTTAAAACTTGAAACTTTTAGCGATGAGCTATCGGCTATAAGTTATCAGTGAATACGCTGAAAGCGAATTTCTGCGGGCGGAGGGACTTGAACCCCCACAGGCCTATAGCCCACCAGCTCCTAAGGCTGGCGCCTATGCCAATTCGGCTACGCCCGCGCTTTGAGGATCTTGTGCCGCTCCAAGGCTCAATCAATGGTGAGCCGTGCAGGGGTCGAACCTGCGACCCGCTGATTAAGAGTCAGCTGCTCTACCAACTGAGCTAACGGCCCATGATAAAAATTGCGCCGCAATTTTTATACTACAGCAAACGAATTAAGTCATGTTATGTTGTCATTTATTGCGTTTGTATTAATAACCGGCAAATTTTATCTGTTCTTGGTTATAAGTCAAAAGTTATAAGTGAATCCGCTTTAAGCGGATTCTTGGCGCGCCTGGAGGGAATTGAACCCCCGACACATGGCTCCGGAGGCCATTGCTCTATCCGCTGAGCTACA
>DATECO010000168.1:0-5599 GCA_035286865.1 Nitrospiria bacterium
TGAGCCCCCTCATCGGCCCTTTTCTTGATTTGTTCCGCGTCTGGCCCTTTTGGGGGTGTGCTGCAGGCCTGGAGTCCGACCAGGAAAATAAACCCGATCAGGATAAAAGCAATAAATGTATAAAATTTCATGGAGAAACCATCCTTTCTATTTAAATCTATCCTAGTCTGAGACGGTACCATAGATGATGCCCGCAAGAGCCGGCCCCACTTCCTACTCCACAACCCGCTGTGCATCCCGAACAGCCCGGGCCTCTGCCTCGGCGGCGTTAAGATGACCCTCACGCCCGCTTCGTGTCACATTCCCGAATATCCGTTCATTCGACCGATCAATCAGTGAGAACTGTATCCTCCACCTGAAGAATGGTCTACCCTGCAACTGGACCGGATCAAGTTCCATCCCGCCCTGGACCAGGATATCCTCACGGGTTTCTTCCTCCCCCTCCGCCTGAGGCGGACTGCCAGGCGCAACAATTCCACCTCTGCCTGCGTCAGATGGGTCGATCAACACAAATCCCTCCCGGGTGAGCCCCTGCAGAAGGGCAGACCGGATCCGATCAGAGTAAGAACCGGTTATTTTCAGGGCTAAATTAAAATTTTTGGAGAGGGATTGCCTCAGTAACTGTCCCACCTCGGTAATCGGAATCGGCGCGTCCACTCCCTGACCTGTAGGGCTGATGATCATTAGATCCGTGTTCAATCCTTCTCGTAATAATAGGGCCTTGAAGGCGCCGTGGAGGTCACGAATGGTTTGAAGTCTGCTACCTCCCTGCCCTGGCCTGTCAGGAGGGCCTGCCTTTGTCGCCGACTCAAACAGCGCGCGGGCCTGATGGTCCAGCTCCTCGATCCGACCCTTAATCACACCAGCAGATGGGATACGCTCCATCACACCCAGGGCATAGGTCCTTTGGGCAAGCGGGTCCACCCAGACTTCGGCAACAGACACATTCTCAATGACCTTTTCAGTGGACACCTGGGTCAATTGATCAATCCAGATCCTGCGGCTGATCTGAGGGCCACCTTTGGAATCTCCGCCTGGGATAGAAGACTGGAGGTATTGCTCCCATTCCTGTGCCTTGGATTGTATATTCGCCTGAAAGATCCTTGAGATCGCTGCATAGGCCTCGTCCTCAGCGGCCTTACGGCTGTCTCCATATCCAACACCTGTCAGGTAACGTTCCCTCGGGTATTTTGGGCTTTCTTTGTTCACCCAGTCAGGGGGAACAGCCCCAACCTTTCCTCCAACGGATCCCCCCAAGTCGGAGGACACGGCGGAGGACGGCACATGACATCCCATTTCAAAAATCAGGATCAGGCCGGCCATAAAATGTTTAAGCTGAAGAGGTCCCGTGCCGGTCATGTTGACTGGTTGGACACCCTCCCCGGTTTTACCTCTTATGGAATTAATAATCCCGACCATCCTCCAGATCAAGCGGCTTCCTAAAACGGGAATGGGGCTCACGGTGAGATGTGGCAGCGGAGAGAGGGAAACCCACGACTCGAGTGCTCAGGAATTTCTTCTCGCCCGACTTAAGAGTCATCTCTGGAAACTTCCTTCGCATGACCTCCTGGCCGTGAAGGCTCGTATACTGCACCTCAACCGTATAGCTTCCGGGGGGCACGAGGAGGCGGGCCATCTGGACCTCACCTGGAAGCGTCCGCCAGCTCCGCTTGTCGGATTGCTCAGATAATAAGGAGAAAAGATTGGTGCCCACATCTGCCAAAATCCTGGGAAGGGGCTGATCTCCTTCTCTTGCCTTCTCCCGGATGGCCTGGGACAGGAGATATTTGGTGGTGGCGCGGGCAATGGCCTTGGCCGTGATCCGTCCAATCCGGTCTTCCAGATTCTTGATCGCAATCGAGGTGATGTCCTCCACCAGGACAGTCTCTTGGGCAGCCACCGTTTCGGAACCCCAGGCCTTCACCAGGACATGGCCGACGTCAGTCGGCCGAGTGACAAAGCGGGGCATGGCAATATTCAGAATATAGATCCCACCCTTTCCATCCGGGACAGGAGCCGTGATGAAGAAGTCCTCCTTTACAGGAGACAACCCGTTATAACTGATGTAGATGATCTCCCCATACCGGTGATAATCTTTTTGTTTTAACCATGTGATCCCCTCGAACTGCTCTAGATATCCCTGATGTTCCTCTTCAAGCCCCAGAAAATCAGTCATCCGCAAGAGGTCCGACTTGAGCATCTGGGAAATTGGGGTATTGTATTGGGTCTGGTAATCCTGATAGGCTTCATAGGCCTTACGGTAGGCAATCCAGGCGTCATTATATTCCCCCTTGGCCTCGTACAAAATACCGCTGAGATACCTGGCCAAGGCGTCTTCCTTATAGACATTCTTCTTTTCGTACCGGTCGTTAAGGAGGTTGAGCTTGTGGTCCACCTTCCGGGCCTCCACCAAAGCATCGTCCATCTGACCCAAATAGATATCGTTGAGCGCCGCAATCAGGTTGATCATCACCCTTTCAAAGTCCTCGCCCTCGTATGGGAGAGTATTATCGTTGGTGAGCATGGCCCCGGCCTCTGAGGTGAGACTCTTCGTGTAGAGATTCTCAGCCCGCCGTTCAGCCTGGTCCAGAAACTGGTTACTCTCCAAGTAATAGCCGGAGAGGTGTAGGGTCATGGCCCGGTCCAGGTCATACAGGAGGGCATTTTTGGCCCCGTAGTGTCTCCCTTGCTTTTCGATGACGGCATCGGCCTTGAGGAATTCCTGACGGGATATATAGTGCTCAACCTGCACATAATGATGGGTGATGGGGCTGCATGCCGTGATCAATAACAGCAGCCCAGGAGATAATAGACATCCCTTATGGAAAAAGGCAGCCTGCATTACTTTTGGGGGCCCGTCCGGCTAAACGAAACGAAAGGTCCTCCGACCTACCTGCCGCCCGCCTGCCGGTAGGCAGGGCAGGCAGATGCCCCCAAGCCCCGCGCTCGGCCTGGCCAAGCCAGTCCCTCGCTTGTAAAAAACGGTCATCCTAAAAACCGAAACGGCTACGCTCGATGATCTTTTTTATTTTCTTCTGACCGAACCAGACCTTGGTGTTATTCTCAATATCGATCATCTCCAAGTCCACCTGGTAGAGGATGGCCTTGGTCCCCTTGGCCTCATCTAGGATCGTATTGATTGTCCCTTTGAGCATGTAGTCGGCCCCGATCTCTTTACCCAGCCCCTTTGCAGTCTCCTCGGAGGAGAACTCTTGCTGTTCGCGCCTCTCCTCCCGGACCTCTTCCCGCTCGGATTTGGAGGCCACAAAGATCACCCTGCCAGAATTGGTGAGCTCCCGCTCTAGGTCCTTGATGAAGGTTTGGACACTAATATGCTCGTGACTGCGATTCACGACGGTACCCACAATCACTGTGGGGTTCTTGCCCCTTTGCGCGACGATCCTTTCCAGCCATGGTCGGCTCAGGGCTTCACCCACCATCTCCTGTGCCACTAGCCTTGAATCGGTGTCGTTCCACCGCCCGCTCAGATCTGTCGTGGTGTCAGTGGCGACTCGGGACACCCTGACCCCTCCGCAGGCTGATAGCACAAGCGTTGTACCCACGATTAGAAGGATCTCCGCACTCCGCCTAAGGCGGAGTTGACGCATACCCATCTTTCACTCCTTTCTCTCCTTCCCATATAGGGTCCCATGCTAGGATTCGTTAACCATTATACGTTAAACGTTAATCGTTCTGGAATCCCCACGATTAACGAATCACGATTCACGAATAACGTCATTTGCCCCACGCCCCGCGCTCTCCGCCTGAGGCGGACAGACCCTCACTTATTTCCCCCGTTTTTCCTCTTCCCGGGCCAGGTCCTCAAAACTGCGGTCGGCATTCTTGCGGATGAAATCCCTCACCTGGGAGCTTAACTCCTGCATCCGGTCAATGCTGTTCTTAAACTTTTCGAGGTCCAGACGGGCCAAGGCATAGTGTGTATCACCCCCGGCGTCCACCCAGTGGTCCACGATCATGACACCGGAAAGGGTCACCGAAGAAAAGGTCTTGATCGTTTGTTCAATGTGTTGTTCTTCCAAGGCGGGTGACTGCGCTGTGATGGCAGCCCCTCCTGTCGTGGAGGCCATATAGTCCTTCATCAGGGAGGCTGTATACGTTTCAAAAATCTTTGCCACCTCTGCCCTTGCCCGGTTTTCAGCCGAGGTCCTGGCCAGGGGTTCATTCTTGATGCCCACCACCGCTCCCACCCCGTAGAACACCTTATCACCCGCATCGCGAAACGCCCCGCTCCCCTCCTTCACCCAGTCCGGCATCTTCCCGGCCCGCAAGGAGGCACCGGCGCAAGCGACCAGCAGGCCTGGCAAAATTAGCAGGGCAACTAGTATTTCACTCTTTCTAACTCGTAATCCCTGACTCATGGCAATCCCCTCTTTAATTTGATAGACAGTCCCCTCACCAAACAGGGCCTATCATATCACAGTTTGTCTGTGATGTCCTACTGTTTAACACCCCAGAGCTTTGACATCTGCGATCGTGGAGCTATACGAATAAAATATATGGAGGCAGGCAACAATCAACCTGCCGATCGGATCATTCCCTCTCAAAAGGTCTCGTCCCATGAAGAGTCCCATCGATTTGGATCTAAAAGGCATCGAAAATCATGAAAGGATTATAGCGCTTGTGGATGCCTATGATGCCATGACCACGGATCGGGTGTACTGGAAAGCCATCAGGAAGGAACAGGCCATAGAGCAGATCCATCGATGTGCAGGCACTCAGTCTGATCCCAGGCTCGCCGAACTATTTATCGATCTCTTATACAGATCAGAATAACTTCTTAGAAAGGTGAGGATTCTGAGGAGGCGTGCTTACCTAGGGCTTGGGCCGATTTTGGCCCCAGAAGAATTGAAAAACGCAGGATCCAATCTGGAAAACATCCCCATGCTTGAGAAGAGACTTCTCCAGCTTGAGGTTATTGACATAGACCCCATTAGTGCTATCCAAGTCACACAGCATATATTGTCCCGCCTTTTTCAAGATCACGGCATGCCTGCGGGAGACCTCTCTCTCCTCGATCACGATCTGTAATCCCGCGTCCCGGCCGATGAGATACTCCTCCCCCGTCAGTTGAAACTCCTGCTCTTTTAATGTCCCGCTGAGGACCTTGACCCTGGGAACATCCGGGTCTATCCCGGCAAGATACGGATGGCCCACCTCCGGATGGTAGGTGTTTTCCTCGTCCACAAGAACCTCCACAGATCAGCCTCTATGAGTTATTATAGAACAACCTATGGGGTTGTCAAATTGTGATTCTACAATGATCAGCAGATAGAAATCTTATCGATGGGGTTTCGCATCCAGGCTCCCGATAAAATCCCGCATGGCGCGAAAATATCCTTCTCCACCGATGAGATAAGTGTCGTTGTGCCCCGCGCCCCGGATGGTGTAGAACTGTTTTGGAGCATTGGCCGCATCGTATAGTTTTTTCCCCTGCTCATAAGGGACGATCTCATCCCGGTTCCCATGCAGGACCAGGAGAGGCACACCGACCTTATTGATCTTGGAGAGGGAGTCGTACCGGATCGATAGCAGGCTCCCGAGAGGAAACCAGGGGTAGTGAACCTTCGCCATGTCCTGG
>DATECO010000169.1:0-3531 GCA_035286865.1 Nitrospiria bacterium
CCTCCCCATGCCCGTGGCCGGGTCGGCCGTCGGGAACGCCGTCAAGCGGATGGTGGAGGCGAAGGGCATCAATTTCCATCCTCAGATGAAAGTCACTTCGGTCGATTCATCAACAAAGGAGCTGGTTTTCGAAAACGGCCGACGCGTCGGTTATGATCTCCTGATCGCCATCCCGCCCCACCGGGCCCCGCTTGTGGCTAAAGATTCGGGGTTGGTGGGGGAGACAGGCTGGATTCCAGTGGATGCCAGGACACTTAAGACACGGTATGACGGAGTCTATGGTATCGGGGACATTACCACGATCATGCTCCCCATTGGGAAACCCCTTCCCAAGGCCGGTGTCTTTGCCCATTATGAGGCCGAGGCCGTGGCCAAAAACATCGCGGCGGAGCTGGAGGGGAGTAAGCCCTCCTATTCCTTCAATGGCCGGGGTTACTGCTTCCTAGAGATGGGGGCCGGCCGTGCCGGTTTTGCCAGTGGGGACTTCTACGCCACGCCGGAACCACGGGTCAGAATGCGCAGACCGGGTGTCCACTGGCACTGGGGTAAGGTGCTGTTCGAGAAATGGTGGCTGAAGCATTGGTTTTAGTGTGACGTTACCGTAATGGGCTTACAAGCCCGTTTGCCCTGAGCCCTTCGACTTGGCTCAGGACAGGCCTGTCGAATGATGAAACGTTTCACCTGGTTTCGTTCATGATTCAACGGATGAAAAGGTATTTGTAAAACACTACACTAGCTCAAGACTGTGGGGATAGTATTATCCGATAGCATCGAGTTCTCGGAGCCGGAACCCGACCGCGAGTTCTCCTCGGGCGATTCGCTCGCAGGCATTTATATCGATGGTGGGAAGGTCAACGACACTTACCGTTACCTCTGGAATATATTTTTTAGCTTCCCGGATGAAGGTGAGGACCGCATCGTAGGTTTTTGGGCCATATGCGGGTCGGCAGATCGCCAAGTATTTTTCGGGACCTTGGGCATTGAGGCTGACCGAGATAGCATCCACCAGCCCAGCCAGGTCAGGGAGGATGTTACGCTTGTGGATGAGGTTGCCATGGCCATTGGTGTTGAGGCGAACTTGGCCTCCCTTCATCTTAACTGCGCGTGCGACTTCCTTGATCACTTCCAGCCGAAGGGTGGGTTCACCATAGCCGCAGAAGACCACCTCACCATACCGTGTGGGATCGCCGACTTCCTGGATCAACTCTTTGGCAGAAGGCTCTGCCTCAAGCCGAAGATTGTAACCCTTGACGGTGGGATCATCCAAACGGTGGCAGAAGGTACACCGAGCCGTGCACCGGTTGGTCAGGTTCAGGTAGAGGGTGTTTCTGATCTTGTAAGCAATGGTATCCGACGACATATTGATATTTTATAGGTACAGGAAAGTGATTGCAAGGGAGGTGGAGGGATGGGCCTGAGGGCTGTGCACCTTTTGGCTGCCGTGGTGTGGGCGGGCAGTATGATCTTCTTCTCTCTTGTGGTCATGCCTGCACTTCGCCAGGGCCTACCGCCATCCCAACGGCAGGGGCTGATCAGGATCATTGGCAGGCGTTACCGTATAGTGGGATGGGCCAGCGTAGGGGTCTTGCTTATAACCGGTTCCCTCATAGCCTGGCATCGTTCCGCCTCAGGCGGAGTGGTGTGGGATTCAGGCTTTGGACGAGTCTTGAGTCTCAAGCTGGTCCTGGTAGGGGTGATGCTGGCGTTGACCGCATTTCATGACTTTGTCCTGGTCCGACGGGCGGTACAGGCAAAGGGTCCGAGTCAAATGGAGTCTAGGCGGGTGATCCTCTGGCTTGCCCGAGCGAATCTTTTGGTGGTATTGGGGATCATCCTGTGTGGTGTGTGGTTGACGGAGGTTTAAGGGAAGGGGTTCGTCGCCAAATCAATTGAGGCATGAGTGCAAATTTCTTATCTGTTTAAAAGGTTGAGAAAGTGTCAAACTCTGTGGACAGATCATAAGCCTCAGAAAATTCAATGCGGAAGCCGATATGATCATCTCTTCGTGTCTATCCCTTTAGACAATAGATCCGCTATATAAATATGCCCCACCCCATTCAAGGTTGTACCTTGATCGACAACATTCGCTGATTTCTCTTTGTCGTATCGATAGGTTTCGATTGAATTCCAAAAGCCAAACTCTTTTAATCCGTTGTTGGCACGGCCATTGCAGAAAAAACGAAATAATGGAGTAGTCTGTATTGCTTTTGGGGATTTAGGCCATGAGAGAGAAAAAGTGGCCGCTTCCCAAAAAACGGGGGGGCGGATCACAGATCACTTTGACTGACGAGGATTTCATCAGAGAGGAGATATTTTACAGGGCGCTGGCCTGCAGGACACGGCTGAAGATTCTGGTGATGCTGGAGCGAAAGCCCATGTTCGGCCATGAACTTGTAAGTCGTTTGGATATTGGGCAGTCCACCGTCTCGTATCATCTTGGGATTTTACGGGAAGCCGGCCTGATTACGGCAGAGCAGCAAACAGGTGGAACCTTGTTTTCTGTTGTGAAAGAGGGATTGAAAACTTAATTTTTTTGTCCGGAAAGATCGAAAGCTTTCGATCTTTTCAAAGCGATGGCATTAGTGGTATTGTGATTGTGGGGAGGAGGGTGTGTCATGATTGCCTATGTGCTTCTTAAGACGCGGGCCGGGCGCTCCAAAAGCCTGGTGGATTACCTGCAGACCCTTGAGGGGGTGGAGGAGGCGGCGGCTGTTTATGGTGGGGCCGATGTGATCGTTAAGGTTGAAGTTTCTGACAGCAGTGCCCTGGCCCGGCTGATCATGGAGAAGATCCAGGGGATTGCCTCTGTGGAATCCACACAGACGCTAATCGTGGTCGAAGGGATGGCCTCGCCGCCCGAATAAGGCTAAAAGGAAGAGTTGTCAAGGATAATACTCTATTGTATGGGAAAGGGATGAAGATGGAATTTCATAAGATCTTAGTCCCGGTAGATTTCTCTCCCTGCGCGTATGAAGCATACCGCGCAGCGGTGACCTTGGCCCGGGAGTTTCGGGGAGAGCTTCTCGTCCTTCACGTGATTGATACCCGGATCTTAGAATCGTTAACCGAGGCCAGTCGCCTCAAGGCCGATGTTCTGATAGAGGCGCTTCACAAAAAGGCGAAACTTCGGTTCCGATCCCTTATCTCAAAGTATCCCTCACATGTTAAGGTCCAGCAAATCATTGCGGATGGTATCCCCTTTCAGGAGATCGTCAAGATCTCCCGCTCCAAACGGGTGGATCTCATTGTGATCGGGCGCTATGGTGGAACCGAGGAATTGGAAAAGATCTTCTTCGGAAGTACGGCTGAGAAGGTGGTAAGGCTGGCCCCTTGCGCTGTGCTGTCCATCCCTCTGATTAAGACCGTTCCAAGGGGATCCGTCTCGTGATCACCAAGCCCTGGTACAAATTAAATGCTGATGAGGTCCTTCAGCAATTGGGTAGCTCCCGAACAGGGCTCTCTACAGCGGAGGCCCAGCGCCGCTTAAAGCTACACGGGCCGAATCTATTAAAACAGGAAATACAGAGGGGT
>DATECO010000170.1:0-32997 GCA_035286865.1 Nitrospiria bacterium
TGGACACTCCCCAATCTCAGAAACTCCGCCTTTTCCAGCCCTGGGATCATCCGAAAGACCCGTTTTTGCTCTGGCCATTTCAGCTTGGTTTGAAACCCTACCATGTTATAACAGGAACCGAATAGATCCTCCTGCCTCAACTGGACCACCGCGAAGGGGCGTCCTCCAGTCCGAGGATCCACCAGGCCTACTGGCTTCATCGCGCCGAACAACAGTGTCTGTCGACCCCGTTCCGCTTGGACCTCAATAGGGGTACAGCCCTCGAAATAAGGGATCTTCTCAAAGGCTCTGAGGGGGACTTTTTCCGCAGCCAGCAAGGCCTCATAGAAACGGTTATACTCCGGCTCATTCATGGGGCAGTTGACATAATCAGAGCCTCCCTTATTGTATCGGGAGGCCCGAAAGATCATCTCGTAATTGATCGTTTCCCCATCCACAATGGGAGATATCGCATCATAGAAGTAAAGATGTTCTGCCCGGGTAAATCGTCGCAGGTGGTTGGCCAGGGCATCCGAGGTCAAGGGGCCGGTAGAGATGATCTTGGGGACCCCTTCCGGGGGCTCGGACAACTCCTCTCGGTGAAGATCGATGCCCGGATGGCTTTCGATCTCCTTGGTTACCTTCCTTGCAAATTCCTCACGATCCACCGCCAGGGCAGATCCGGCAGGTACCTTGCATCCCTCTGCGATCCTCAGGATAATGGAATTCATCCTTCGCATCTCTTCTTTCAAGAGCCCGGACGCATTGAGGATATCCACCGAGCCCATGGAATTACTGCAGACCAGCTCGGCCAGATGGCCAGTCTTGTGCGCCGCAGTGGGCCGATGGGGTCGCATCTCATAGAGGGCCACCCGTATCCCGCGCTGGGCCGCTTGCCACGCCGCCTCACAGCCGGCCAGGCCTCCCCCGATGATGACCAAATCTGCTGTGGCCATTTTAATTTTAACTTTCCCCGCTCATGACTGATCCCTGCATACTGCGCCTGTATGGGTAAGGACATTTTAAATGAAACCAGGGAAACATTCAAGTCTTCGAAGATCCTGGAGGCAATCAAGGCGGGATGATCGCAATAGAGCTGCTGCTTTAGGGCGATTCTTTATACCCGCATTCCTTCTCAGGGCACTGCACGCGGGTCTGTTTGCTCTTGCGATCGTATCTTTCCACGAGATAAGGGACCTTACATTCTGGACAAGGCCGAGGCAGTGGTCGATCCCAAAGGGCAAAGTCGCACTGTGGATAACGACCGCAGGCGAAGAAGACCTTCCCCTTTTTCGTTCGCTTCTCGGTCAGGTCCCCGCCACAGTCTGGCCTTGGACATTTCACCCCTGTGCTCACGGCCTTGGTAAACTTGCAGTCAGGATACCGGGAACAGGCCACAAATCTTCCAAACCGCCCATTCTTAATCACCATGGGGCTTCCGCAGCGCTCGCAGAGATCGGAGGTGCTGGTCTCCTTTTGGACGACCGAGATATCCCCGGACTCATCCTCCATAAATTCTTTGGTGTTCCGACACCCCGGGTAGCCTGTGCAAGCTAGAAATCGGCCATTCCTGCCCCAGCGGATCACCATCGGCAACCCACATCGATCACAAGCGATCTCAGTAGGGATCTCCTCCCGCTTAAGATCCCTCATCTCAGACTGGGCCTTTTCCAGACGTTTGTGAAAAGGTTCATAGAAATCCCGCACGGTGTCTACCCATCGCTTGTCGCCCTCCTCGATCTCATCCAGTTCCTCTTCCATCCGGGCGGTGAACTCCACGTTTAGTACATCCGGAAAGTGGGTGACTAAGAGCTCATTCACAATACCCCCCAGCTCGGTCGGTTTGAACCGGGCTTCCACCTTCTCCACATATTTGCGATCCTGGATGGTAGAGGTGATGGTATGGTAAGTACTGGGGCGACCGATGGCCCTCTCCTCAAGCTCCTTAATTAATAAGGCTTCATTGTAACGTGGGGGAGGCTGGGTGAAGTGTTGTTTGGGCTTCAGGGCGATCAGCTCCAGCCGTTCCCCCTCTTGCAGGGCGGGTAAGATCCCTTCCCCCTCTTGTTGCGCAGGGGCGCCTCCATCCTCCCCCTCCTGGCCCTTCACCGACCCGTCTGGGGTGTCCGCCTTAGGCGGATTTGTTGCCCCGTTGTCTTGGCCCTCTACATAGACCACCGTGAAGCCCGGGAACTTGGTCACGGTCCCAGTTGCGCGAAAGAGATACTCTCTCGCTGCGATGTCTACCCGGGTCACGTCCAGGATGGCCGGGTTCATCTGGCTGGCCAAAAACCGATTCCAGATCAGCTTATAGAGCTGATAGTGATCCCGGTGCAAAAACGATTTGAGTGCTTCCGGATCCCGATGAACGGAGGTGGGCCTGATCGCCTCGTGGGCATCCTGAGAGCCCTTTCTGTTTTTATAGATGTTGGGATGCTCGGGTAAATAGTCCTGGCCGTATTGGCTCTGGATAAATTCTCTGGCCTCCTGTTGGGCCTCCGGTGCTAGCCGGGTGGAGTCTGTGCGTAGGTAGGTGATGAGACCCACCGGCCCTTCTTCTCCTATTTCCACCCCCTCATAGAGCTGTTGGGCAAGCATCATGGTCCTTTTGGGGCTGAACCTGAGCTTTCTGGCCGCTTCCTGCTGGAGCTGACTGGTCGTAAAGGGGGGAGCCGGATTTCGTTTCTTTTCCTTGCGCTCGATCTGCTGTACAACATAGGTTAATCCTTGCAGGCCCTCCACCCGCTGGTGGGCCTGGGCCTCCGTTGAGATCTTGAGTGGCTGGCCCGCGATTGAATGCAATCGGGCCTCGAATGGCGGGGGAACTGCCCTTGAGAGTTGTGCGGTGATAGACCAGTATTCCTCCGGGACAAAGGCCTTGATCTCTTCTTCCCTCTCACAGATGAGCCGCACCGCGACGGATTGTACACGGCCGGCACTTAAGCCCATCCTCACCTTTTCCCAAAGTATGGGGCTGATCTTGTAGCCCACAATTCGATCCAGGATCCGCCGGGCCTGTTGGGCATTGACCTTCTTCTGGTCGATCTTTCCGGGCTGGGCCAGGGCTTTTTTTACCCCCTTCTCGGTGATTTCATGAAAAAGCACCCGATAGATCTTGTCCTGTTTCCCATTTAATTCCTCGGCAATATGCCAGGCAATGGCTTCCCCCTCCCGGTCGGGATCGGGGCCCAGGTAGACCTTGTCAGCTGCCTTGGCCGCCTTCTTGATCTCATCCAGGATCTTCTTCTTTCCGCGGATGATAACGTATCGGGGTTCAAAATTCTTATCAAGGTCCACCCCGAACTTGCTCTTCGGCAAATCCTTGATATGGCCGACTGAGGCCATCACGTTAAAATTTTTCCCCAAATACTTCTTGAGGGTCTTGGCCTTTGAGGGGGACTCGACAATGATGAGAGACTTGGACATATTCAAAAACTCCTTACGGTTCTTAAGGTATCAGTTCCGAACATAGAGATGGCCGCTCAAATGTTTAACAGTTCCCTTGAGCTCAAGTTGCAGTAAAACTCCGCTGACCTGGGCAGAAGGAAGACGGCTCTGGGTAATAAGTTCGTCGATGTGTCTGGGCTCATCGGAGAGCATTTCATAAAGGGCCGCCTCGATCGGCTCCAGATCGACCTGTTGCCTCTCGCGGACCACTCGTCCGCCACCCTCCATCTGGGGGTTAAGTTCCTCCAAGATGTCCTGGATATCCTCCACCAATTTGGCCCCGGCCTTGATCAGCCGATTAGTGCCCAGGCTGTTAGTCGCACCAAGATTGCCGGGAATGGCGAATACCTCCCGGCCCTGTTCCAGCGCACACTGGGCTGTGATGAGGGACCCGCTCCGCTCGGCGGCCTCCACCACGAGGGTTCCTAGGGAAAGTCCGCTGATGATGCGGTTGCGGTGTGGGAAGTGGGCTGGCAACGGGGAAGTCCCCAGCGGGAATTCAGAAATCACCGCACCGCGCTGAGCAATCTTCTCACGCAGTTCTGCATTTTCAGGGGGATACAGATTATCCAGGCCACACCCCAAAACCGCGATGGTCCTGCCCTCAGCAGCCAGGGCCCCCAAATGGGCAGCACTGTCAACCCCTCTGGCCAGGCCACTCACGATCGTAAATCCGTGGGCGGAGAGTTCACTGGCTATCCGCTCGGCGGTCCGTATCCCATAAGGGCTGGCCTTACGGGAACCCACGATGGCCACCGCCTGGTTGTCGGAAGGCAGAAGCTCGCCTCTGATATAAAGAATCGGGGGCGGGTCATTAATGGCCGAAAGCGATTTCGGATAGCCCGGATCCTTCAAGGTGATCACCGTGATACCCTCTCGCCTGAGCTTCTTCACTTCGGCCTGGGCCTGGTGTTGGGCAGAGGGCTTCTTGAGTGCCCCGGCCAGGTGCTCTGAGAAGCTTGCCCGCTCCATGATCTCATTCATCGAGGCGGAAAACACTGCCTGGGAGGAGTCAAACACCTCCATCAGTCTCTTAAGAGCGGCGTCCCCGAGCCGCGGGATCTTTTTTAACGCTAGCCATCCGATCAGTTCTTGGTCAGACATAAGGACCTTCGCGGGCAAAGGTTTTCAAAAATTTAATGATATCCATCTAAGTCCAACCTGTCAAGGAGCGATGATGATAGGAGGGACAGAAGCGGGGCTCATAGACAGCTTTTGCAATTGATTACAACGCGACAATATCATATTGCTCGAGGTGCAAGCTCTGGTCCGCTTTGATGACGATCTTCTTATGGAATTGGCGTTCTAAATCCTCAATGCCCTGACGTTCCTCATCATAGAGGAGGTTAGCCACATTGGGGTGGACTCCAATGATCATCTTTTTCTCCCTGGGAGATAGACCTAGCCGGCGGATCTCCCGAAAGATTTCGTAGCACACCGTGGTGGGTGACTTGGTGTTTCCCCGCCCTTCACAGTACGGGCAGGGGTCGCAGAGGATCCGGAGCAGGTTCTCACGGACCCGCTCGCGCGACATCTCGACCAGCCCCAATTCTGTGATCGGGAGGATATGGGTCCTGGCACGGTCCTGGATTAAAGCCTCCCTCAGAGTACTATAGACCTTTTCCCGGTTCTTCTCCTTTTCCATATCGATGAAGTCAATGATGATGATCCCCCCAATATTTCTCAATCGGAGCTGATAGGCAATCTCCTTGACTGCCTCAAGATTGGTCTTGAGGATGGTTTCTTCTAGGTCACGTTTTCCCACGTACCGTCCGGTGTTCACATCGATCACCGTCAGCGCCTCGGGATAATCGATCACGATGTAACCGCCTGACTTTAGCCACACCTTTTTGCTTAGGGCCTTGGAGATCTCGATTTCGATTCCAAAGGCATCAAAGAGGGGCTCCTCCTTCTCGTACAACTCCACACGGCTGCTGAGCGATGGCAGATAGGTCTCCACAAACCCCTTGATCCGCCCATGCTCCTGCTTGGAATCGATAATCAGCCGTTCTACCCGGGAGGTGAAAAGATCCCGGACGATCCGGAAGGCCAGATCAAGATCGGTATGCAGGAGGGCAGGAGCGCCCACACCCTCCTTTTTGATCATGATGTTTTGCCACAACCTCTCCAGGAACTCCATGTCGGACCGGAATTCTTCCTCGGAGAGCCCCTCGCTCACGGTCCGGATGATGTATCCCACACCGGGTTTACGCATTCCCAGAATCATCTCCTTGAGCCTGGCCCGTTCCTCATCACGCTCAATCCTCCTGGAGACGCCCACATGGTTGACGGTGGGCATATACACCAGATAGCGGCCCGGAAGGGAGAGATAGGTGGTCACCCGGGGACCCTTAGTCCCCCTGGGTTCCTTGGAGATCTGAACGACGATCTCCTGCCCCTCTTGGAGAAGATCCTCAATCGTGTGGGAATTTCCCTTCCCACGCCTTGGGGGTTCGGGTTCTAGCTCGATCTTCTCATCCTCTTCCTCATCGATCGGAGGGGCCTGCTCCTCTGTCTGATCGGCCATGTCCGCCACGTCTGCCACATGAAGAAAGGCGGCCCGTTCATGACCGATGTCCACAAACGCGGACTGCATCCCTGGCAACACCTTGACTACGCGTCCTTTGTAGACATTCCCCACAATCCCATGATCCTTTTTCCGATCGATAAAGAGCTCAGTGAGGATCTTATTTTCCAGCAGCGCGACCCGTGTCTCCTCTTTTGTGGCATTGATCACAATCTCCATAGAAATCACTCAGTCCTTTGAATTCCTGTTTTTCGACCTTTCAATTATAACAGCCCAAATCCCAAACCACAAACCACTCCACCGTTTCTAGTAAAAGAGCATGAACCGACGCATCTTCACATTCATGATGAGGCCAAGCAGGGCCATGGTGGTCACCATCGACGAGCCCCCATAGCTCATCAGGGGCAGCGGGAGACCTACCACAGGGGTCACTCCCAGTGTCATCCCAATGTTAATGGCTAGATAGAAGACCAGAATAGCCACTGCCCCCCCGGCGAGGAGCGCCCCGAGAGGGTCTTTGGCCTTGTACGCTGCCTCCACCCCCCACAGGAGGAGTGTCAGGTAGAGCCCCAACAGTATGATCACGCCGATAAATCCCCACTCCTCGGCAAAGACCGCGAAGATAAAGTCTGTATGGCCCATGGGAAGAAATTTGAGCTGGCTCTGGGTCCCTTCAAGGAACCCTTTCCCTATCAAACCGCCGGAGCCGATAGCGATCTTGGATTGGATGATGTGGTACCCCGTGCCCAGAGGATCGGCCATGGGGTTTAAAAAGGTCAACAGACGATCCCGCTGATAGTCCTTCAGGGAGTGCCAGAAAAAATGCCAGAAAAAAGGAAACAGCATCAGCGAGACTAGAAATCCGAAGATCACCAACCGAGACTTTGGGCCCACCAGAAGAACCATCACCATAAACATAAAGCTGATGGCCAGCGCCGTTCCAAGATCCGGCTGTTTTAGAACCAATAAGACCGGTGCCGCGACCATCAGGATCGGGATCGGTAACTGTGTCAGGCCCAGACCATGCCGGCTGGAGCGCCCAGAGAAGTCCTTGGCCAGTACCAACAGCAGGGACAGCTTCAATAGTTCTGAGGGCTGAAGGTCAAAAAAGCCCAGAGAGATCCACCGCTGGGCCCCCTGGCCTACCCTTCCCACAAGATCTACAATTACGAGAAGCCCAAGGGAGATTCCGTAAAAGAGGTAGGCGTAGCGGCATAGGTTGTGATAATCGACCAGAATGATCCCCAAGAAAAACGCAAGGCCAAGGCCGATCCAGAAAAACTGTTTGAGATAGAGGGGAAATCCGGCCGTTTTTTGAGGTGCGGTCACACTATAAATGCAAAGCAGACCGATCCCTGCAATGAGGAACATGACCAGGAAGAATTTCAGATCAAAGTTGATGATAAGACGCCGGTCGATCACGTTTGATAAACTCCTCGATGACCATTCTAGCAATCGGCGCGGCTGCAGATCCGCCGTGCCCCCCATGTTCCACAAGCGCCACGACCACGATTCTCGGATGATCTAATGGGGCCAGCGCCACAAACCAGGCATGATCCTTGAACTTCTTGGGCGTGTTTTCCTCGTTCATCCAAGGCCTTATCCCTACCACCTGAGCCGTCCCAGTCTTTCCGCCGATGTCTACCAGCTTTGTGGAGGCTGCTCTGCCTGTCCCATGATCCTCTGAAACCACCCCCCCCAGCGCGCGATACAGTGTGGCGATGGTCTGCTCACGAAGCTCAATCATCCCTGTCAATACCGGCGAGGATTCACCGAGACTCCCCTTGGGCCCTTTCATTTCCTTAAGGATCCTTGGCTGATACTGGTAGCCATGGGTGGCAATGGTGCTCACCACCATGGCCATTTGCAAGGGCGTCACTGTAATATAGCCCTGTCCTATAGCAGCCGAGAGCGTCTCCCCGGGGTACCAGGGCTCCCCTCGTGCCGTCTGCTTCCAGGCGGTCGTTGGGATCAGCCCGGACTTTTCGGAGGCGAGTGGGATCCCTGTGGGGCGGCCCAGGCCGAAGCGCTTGGCATACTCTGCCAGGGTATCAATCCCAAGGCGTCTACCCGCCTCATAGAAGAAGACATCACAGGATTCTACGATGGCCCGGTGCAGGCCCACCACCCCATGGCCACCCTTCTTCCAGTCCCGATATAGACGTTTTCCAAACCTCAGCCCTCCACTGCAGTTCACGGTAAAAGAGGGGGGAATCACATCGGTTTCGAGGAGTGCAGTGCTGACCACAATCTTGAAAACCGACCCAGGGGGGTACTGCCCCTGGAGGACGCGGTTGTTCATCGGGTGGCGGGGGTCTTCAGCCAGGGCCTCCCAGGCGGCTGGGGTCAATACACCCGAAAGGAGGTTTGGATCAAAGGGCGGGTGACTCACCATGGCCAATATATCGCCCGTCCAGGGGTCCAGGGCCACCACCGCGCCTGAGCCTTCCCCTAGGGCAGCTTCTGCTGTCCGTTGTAGGTCAAGATCCAGGGTTAGGTAGAGGTCATTCCCTTTAATGGGCTCCTGTACCCTTAATATGCGGCGTTCATGCCCCTGGACATCCACCTCGATGCTTTTTTGACCCTGTTTGCCCCGAATCCAGGCATCATAGGTCTTCTCCACCCCATACTGGCCCACGATGCTTCCGGGTGAGATATCCAGGTAAGTTCTCTGATCAAGCTGTTCTGGAGAGACTTCGCCCACATGTCCAAGAAAGTGTGCGGCCAGGCCACCATGAATATAATTCCGCTTGACCTCCGCCTCAATCCTCACCCCAGGAAGGTCCGGGAAGTGCCCCTCGATCAAGGCCGCCTCTTTAAGGGTAAGATCAGTTTTGATCTTGAGGGGCCTTGAGGGGGCAAGGTTTTTTTTAGCCAAGACCCTCTGATTTAACTCATCCTTTGAAACCCCAATATATCTACTGAGTCTCCCGAGTGTATCCTCAAGATCGGGAATATCTTCCAGGACTAGGTAGAGGTTAAAGCTGGGCGTGTTGTTGACCAGTAGGTTTCCATTGCGATCATAAAGAAATCCCCGTGGGGCAGTAATCTCAACCAATCGGGCCCGATTATTTTCCGCCATCCCGCGGTAATAATTTCCCTGAAAGACCTGGAGATACCAGGCCCGTGCAAGCAGAAAGCAGAGCACCAGCAGGACAAATCCTGCCAGCCATGCCGCCCTATTTCTGATCTCGCCGGCCTCTTCCTGAAGATATGAAGTATCATTCATCGTTTTCTATTTCTATGCTTTTTTCTCAACTCTGGTGGAAGAATTGCTGCCTCTCCCCAAAGCGGATAAGGCGGGGTTCCTTAACCACTCTTGGGCCGTGCTCTGTTTAGGCAGAAATCTTCTTGAGAGAAACCAAAAAAGACAGCACCCCACCAGCCCATCATAGATGGCCTGGGGGAGCATGATCTGGCTTAAGAAAACCAACAAGTCTTCTGGCTCCGAGGTGATATAGGACACGAGCAAAAAGACAAGCCCCTGGATAACAGAGCAAAGGGCGATGATGACGCCCGTGAAAATTACACTCACATTCATAAGGGTTCGACCGAGAAGCCCTGCCAGAAATCCGAGGGTCAGCTTGGTGACAAGGTGAATCCCCCATACTCCACCGGACATTAAATCCATTAAATATCCCAAGGCCAACCCTGTCATGACGCCCCGCACCTCACCCCCGAATATCCCGAAAAAATAAACCACAATCAATGCCAGATCCGGCTTTATTCCCAGAATAGTGACTTCCTCCAAGAGGGTGGTCTGGAAAAGGATCAAGGAAATAAGACCCAAAATATATAATACCGGTTTCATGGCCTCAAGATTACCAAAACTTCTTCAATCTTTGCAAAATCCACCGTCGGTTTAATCCGTACCACCTGGAACAGCGCGTTCTCTTTCTTCTGGACCTCCAGGACTTGCCCAATCATCATCCCCTTTGGAAAGATGCCGGTCAGTCCCGAGGTCAGAATCATGTCCCCCGCCCCCACCTCCGAAAGGATTGGGAGATATTTCATCCGGGCGAGCCCCCCCTCCGTCCCCTCTACAAGTCCTTCATCCCGTGTCCGCTGTACAAGTGCAGCGATGGAGCTGTTTTGATCTGTTAGCAACAGGACCTGGGAGGCCTCGGGTGTCGTCCGGATGACCCTGCCGACCACACCGGCCGGTGTGATTACCCCCATGTCCACTCCAAGGCCATCCTGTTCTCCCTTATTGATCATGACTGTTTTGTGCCAGTTCGTTGGATCCCGGCCCACCACCCTTGCTGCGGTCAATTTAATTGGAGAGGTATTTTTTAAATCGAGGAGCTGCTGGAGACGACTGTTCTCCAAGGCTAGCTCTTGTAGACGGAGATTCTCAGCCTGAAGTTGATGTAACTGCTCCACGAATCTCTGGTTCTCCCTCCTTGCCTGGACCAAGGCAATATATCCTCGCCACACGTCTCCAACTTCCCCGGTCAGCGCCGTCAATCCTGTTTGAAAACGGACCAGGAGACTGCTTATCGGTGCACCGATAAAGTGAAAGGGCCTCTTCTGCAAACTCGGTGATAACACGATCATCACCGCCACAAGAGACAGCATGAGGATCAACCATTTTCTATGGGTCAGTGCTGTACGAAGCATGATAATTGTTCGATGTAGGGGGGCGCGCAGATGGACTAAACAGGGTCCTCCCGTGCCCATCGCCCCGCTCTAGAACTGGCCATCCGCCAAGGGCGGACATGTCCCTACTCTGTTTGATGTGGAAGCCTTTTATTGGGCCAGGATTGAGACCTTCTTTAAGAGATCGATCTGGTCCAGGGCCTTTCCGGTTCCTACCACGACTGTGGTGAGGGGGTCTTCCACCGTGATGATGGGAAGATTGGTCTCCTCGCGAAGCCGGATGTCCATCCCGCGCAGGAGCGATCCGCCTCCGGTCAGGACAATCCCCCGATCGATGATGTCCCCTGCCAACTCAGGGGGGGTATTTTCCAAGGCGACCTTAATGGCATTGACGATGGTGCTGATAGGCTCGGCCAGGGCTTCCCGGATCTCTGCGTCCTCTATGACCAGGGTGCGGGGGATCCCGGATATGAGGTCACGCCCCTTGATCATAAAGGTCCGACGCTCCTCCAGCGGATAGGCAGACCCGATCTCATACTTGATCTGCTCGGCCATATGCTCGCCGATGAGGAGGTTGTATTTTCTCTTGACGTAATTGGCGATTGCATCATCCATCTTGTCGCCGGCGACCTTGACCGACTCGCTGTAAACGATCCCGGCTAGGGAGATCACCGCCACATCGGTCGTTCCCCCTCCTATGTCCACCACCATGTTGCCTGAGGGCTCCGCAATGGGAAGACCCGCCCCGATGGCAGCGGCAATAGGTTCCTCGATCAGGTACACCTCCCGTGCCCCCGCAAGCTCCGCAGAGTCCCGAACGGCCCGTTGTTCCACCTGGGTAATCTTTGAAGGCACACAGATAATGATCCTGGGACGAACAAAGGTGTTCCGGTTGTGGGCCCTGGTGATAAAGTGGCGAAGCATCTTCTCGGCCATCTCAAAGTCTGCGATCACCCCATCTTTCATGGGACGTATGGCGACGATGTTCCCCGGTGTGCGGCCCAGCATCTTTTTGGCATCCATCCCCACGGCCAGAAGCTGCCCGGTCCTCTTCTCGATCGCCACCACAGAAGGTTCGTTGACCACGATCCCCTTGCCCCGCACATACACGAGGGTATTGGCCGTTCCAAGATCAATGGCCAGGTCATTCGAAAACATCCCTAAAATATAATTTGTTATGCCCACATGTCCCTCCTCGCCACGCTAGCGGATTCGAGCGCTGGCCCGCCTGAGGCGGGCTGGCCCGAAGGGCCGCGATAGCGCAAGAATAATTTGTTTATCGCTCCACACCCACGTCCAGGGCCTCACGCTCCAAGACCTGAGTCCCTGCGAGTTCATCTCCGATCCTCAAGCCCAGTCCATTACCGATAATCAGCAACCCTTCAAAGGCAAATATGGCTCCGGTAAGGAGCCAACCCACATAGGGGATTAAAAACAGGAAATAGCCCACGGCCAATGGAAAATTACGAATGATAGACTCCCTGAAGGTACAGACGGACCGTGTGGCCGGTACAAAAGTCTGAAGCCCGATCAGCCACTTTCCTAGGCTTTTCCCCTGGGGAAAGCCATCGGCGATGAGAAGATACATCATCCCTGCGATAAAACCGATCCGGGGTGTAATCTCATACAAGCCGGCCACGATCAGTAAGTCGATAAACTTGGCAATGAACCTGTTGAGAGCACTTGCCTTGGGAAACAGATTTTCGGGCATTAAAACTGAGGCCTCGGCCCTTCATCATTACGGATCAATGGACTCATGAATACATACCAACTTCTTATTATAGGTGAAAGTCCGGTTTTTTTCAACAGACCTAATGGCTCCAACCCAGATTGATTTTTTCCCCCGTCTGCAGTAAAATTAAAAATTAATGTTGATGCTGTCAATCAGAGGGGGTCAAGAATGCTCAAGCTATTGAGAAAAGGGGCCATTGAGAATGTCTGGTTTTATCGGATTATCATGATTGTGATTTCACTGGCCTTTGTAATCACAATGGGCTGGTGGGGTTTTCAGGGTTCCTCGGCACAACCTGTTGTTGCCAGGGTGGGTGATGTCCCTATTACTCTTGAACAATATCAACAGGCCTACGACGGCATGTATAAATTTTACCGTGATCTTTTCAAGGAGAAATTCAATGAAGACCTTGTCAAACAACTGGACCTCAAGAAAACCGCAATTCACAATCTCGTCGAGAAACAGCTGTGGCTCTTGGCGGCCCAGCAAATTGGAGTAGAGGTCACTGATCAGGAGCTATCAAATTTTATCGTTCGGCAACAGGCCTTCCAGCGTGAAGGGAGGTTTAATCCAGAAGTGTACCGCCGGGTACTGGCGCTCAACCGTTATACCCCTGAGGTCTTTGAGCGGCTGCAAAGGGATGACCTAGCCGTAGAAAAGGTGAAAGTCCTTCTCAAGGCCTCAGTCACCGTGACAGACATCGAATTACAAGAGATTCAGGCCCAGCCTAACTTCCCGCCCGCGACCGCCCCACCAGCAAATCAGGAGCATCTGCAGGGCCTGCTTCTGCGTAAGCAGCAGATGGTCCTGGAGACCTACCTCAACTCCTTAAGGGCGCAGATCCCGATCTCAATCGATGAGAAGATGCTCTAGGATATCCTGAGGAGTTTTACATTCTGCGGCAAGCGATCCTAATCTAATTGAGGAGGATCTTCTTGGCCCACAGATGACTGGGGAGCCGCAGACGATCTAGGTCATGGCGTATGTAGGCTAGTCCCAAAACACAGAGTTCAAAGTGCTCGGAGAGCTTTCTAAAGAGGGGCGCAAACTTTCGAAAGTCGCTAGACACAAACTCCGAGACAATCCGGTAGGACCACTTTCCCACCTTCGTATAATCCATCAACACGTCCGGGTGGGAGATCAAGCTTGACGTCTTAACGCGTTTGAGATACTCAGGGAAGATTCCCATCATAAACAAGGTGTAATCACCGATATGTCGGTAGGTCTCTCTTTCCCGCTCCCTGGTCCCAGCAAGGGTCTGGTTATCGCCCTCTAACAGCATCTCCGCTACCTCTTTCAACTGCTTCCCAGAAGCGCTCTTGAGTCGGTACAGATTCTCGATATGAATAAAGTCGACGAGGAGGTCCGAAATATATTTAATAACGTGGGCATCCGGCCAGCCCAGGCATTCATAAAAATTTTTTTCGGTGAGTGCCCCGAAGAGTTTTCTCAAAGAGTGTTGATCTGAAATGGGTACAGTCATGGGAGATCTGCTCCTGCAGATTGGGATTAAGCTATTTTCTTATATATTATAATCGGTATTCAGGATTTCGACAAGGCTGTCTTCGAGAGGGTCTGGCTTATCCAGCCTGAACACAGAAAAAGTAATGGCTTGCTATTCTATGCCGATCGTGTCCAGGGGGAGTTTCATCAACGAAAGGGGATTGACCCGTGCCCCATTAATTCGCATGCCCCAGTGCAGGTGAGGTCCTGTGGCCCTCCCCGTAGCCCCTACTCGGCCAATGGTCTGTCCCTTAGATACTTGTTGGCCTTCCTTCACCCTCACCTCGGAGAGATGAAAGTAGGTCGTGAATAGGCCTAAACCGTGGTCGACCACAATGCTCTTCCCACTGAAGAAGAAGTCCCCTGTCAACTTCACAATGCCGTCGTTAGAGGCGGCAATCTCCGTTCCCTCCGGGGCATAGATATCCTCACCACTGTGGGGGTTTCGTGCCTGACCGTTAATGACTCGCTTGAGGCCGAAGGTTCCGGCCATCTTTCCCTCGACCGGAATCATGAATTGACCTCTCCAGAGTTTTTTCGCGGTAACACCAGAAAGATTTTCTATCATCTGCTGCTGCTCTGCCTCTACCCGTTGCAAGGTTTCTTCATCCAAGTCCACGCTCTCCCTGGGGAGGGTGAGTTGCTGAACTCCGAATTTGGCTCGATGAACTTTGAGTCGGTAGCGTCGGACGGTCCGTGCCTTTGAACCCTCCAGCACCTGGACCTTCAACTCTTCCTGGGCCGGTCCATCGGCTAGGTCGATGCCGATCAATCCCCCATATCGGCCCGCAAGGTCGATTTTAAAAAAAGGGATTGTATGATCGCGGAATTTTCCCAATACTACAGGATCCGGTTCTTTTACGTTTACCGTTACAAACAAAATCTCCCCGGCTTTAGCCTCTAGAAGGGAGCGAGGGTCTGACTTCGCCAGCGCCAAAAGCGGGTGAATGATCCCGTCGGACCCTCCGATCCATAGAAGGATAATACCTACGAGGGCTGCAGATATGAAACGGCGCCTCAACATATTGGGGTAATCGCTGTGTTATCGGCTAGAGACGGCAGAGCCGGAGAGGAGTTCGTCCACCCTTTTGTTGGTCGAGGAGAAAGGGTCCATGCAGAGGATGGTCTCCTCCCAGTATCCATTTAATTTCAGATAGGTCCAGTCCACGGTATAGGAACGGTTTCTTTCCTTCGCGAATTTGATGAAGTCCCCCCTCACCTTAGCTCGGGTAGTCTGGGGAGGGGTGGTCATTGCCCTTTGGATATCATCCTCCGAGACGATCCTTTCAATCATCTCCTGCTCAGTCAAGAGGTAGTAAAGCCCGCGGGTCCGCTTAACATCGTGGTACTGAAGATCCATCATGGCGATCCTGGAATCATCCCACCCACAGCCTTTTTTTTCCATGTAGGATAACATCAATTCTTTCTTCGTGACCCAGTCTATCTGTGCCGAGTTTTGCATGGGATCTTCTTCCATCTTGTCAAGCGCATCCTTCCACTTTTCCATAATGTCCTGCACCTCCTCATCCTCATCGAGACTCGTCTTGGTGATATATTCATCCAGGCGCTCTAAATAGATACGTTGCACCTCTATTCCGGTTAACTCCCGGCCATCCTCCATCTTCACTCGGCGCTTCAGCGTGGTATCTCTTGAAATTTCCCGGATAGCCCGGACAGGATCCTCCAGTTCCACCCCCGACACGAAGGATCCATCCTCGATCATGGAGAGGATGAGGTTGGTGACCCCCACTTTGAGATAAGTCGCGTATTCAGACATGTTGGAGTCCCCCACAATGATATGCAGGCGCCGATATTTTTCGGCATCTGCATGGGGTTCATCCCGAGTGTTGATAATGCTCCGGGAGGAGGTGGTCGATGAGGAGGTCTTCTCATGGATATGCTGGGCCCGCTGAGACAAGAAATAGTGGGCCTTGCCGGACACTTTGAGCACCTTCCCGGCGCCAGCATAGACCTGCCGGGTCACGAAATAGGGGATGAGTTGCTCCGTCAACTTCCAAAAATCGAGGTCCCTGCGCATCAGATAATTCTCGTGACACCCGTAGGTATTGCCCATGGAGTCGGTGTTGTTCTTAAAGATATAAATGTTTCCCTCCAGCCCTTCTTCTCGCAGCCGTTTTTCAGCGACAGGCAGGCAGGCCTCTAAAAGGCGCTCTCCGGCCTTGTCATGGACCACAAGATCGAAGAGGTTGTCACATTCTGGTGTGGCATATTCGGGATGACAGCCGGTATCCTGGTAAAACCTTGCGCCATTGATGAGGAATGCATTGGAGGGCCAACTATTGGGAATGAGGCCTTCAAAGATATAGCCCAGGATCTTTTCCATGGGCAGGTAGACCCGTCCATTGGGGGAGAAGATTAACCCATACTCATTTTCCAGGCCATAGATACGAGGTTTCATCGCCTTCATCTTAAGACTCACCACTCTTCTTTATCAGTTCACTAATTTCTTCAGGTATAAACCGCTTAAACTTCCTCCCCTGTCTGGTTCGATCCAGGGCCGCCACCTCTAGGCCATTGGCATTGATGGCCTGATTGGTTACTCCCCCCAGGGCCTCTATAGAAAGCTTCAGCACCTCTGTCACTCCAGAGGCACCCTTGTAGTGCTCCTTGAGAAAGATTATCAGGGCCTCCGATCTCCCGCCGATGACGGTAAATCCCTTCTCGTCATAGATGCTTCCATCAAATGTGATCCGGTAAATCTCATTGGGGTGGTCCTGTTCCCCCAATCCCACCACCAGGATTTCCACCTCCAGGGGTTTGACATCCTGGCTGAAGCTGGTTCCCAAGGATTGGGAGTAGGCATTCGCCAAGGACCTGGCCGTAACATCCTCACGGCTGTAAAGATATCCCTTGAGATCAGCATGCCGAATGCCTGCCTTCCGGAGGTTTTCGAATTCGCTGTATCTGCCCGCCCCTGCAAAGGCAATGTTGTCGTAGATCTCCGAGATCTTATTGAGCGCGCTGGGATTGTCAGCCACCAGTAGGATTCCGCTGCTGTACTCCATGGCAATGCTGGACCGACCCTTGGCAATGCCTTTCTTAGCATACTCGGCCTTGTCCTGCATGATCTGTTCTGGTGAAACGTAATAGGGCAGAACCATTAGGCCACACGCCTCCTCTCTATAATGATGTTATAAACTTGCTTGATCCTCTGCTCATCCACATCCTGGATGCCCTGGCGGGTCACCATCTTGATCGTGGGATAGATCCCGCGGATGAGGTCAGGACCGGCTGTGGCCACGTCTTCTTCAGAGGCATCGTAAAGCGCCTCTAAGGCCAAGGCAACCGCCTCATCCTCTGTCATATCACGTTTATAAGACTTTTTCATGGTGTTGCGGGCGTCCTTCCCGCCGGAACCGGTTGCATAGTATTCTGTCTCTTCGTACCGGCCTCCTGTAATATCATACTTAAAAATCCGCCCTTCTTGGCGTTTTAGGTCATAGCTGACAAAGATAGGAATTACAATGAGACCCTGCACGGCCATCGCAAGATTGGCCTTCACCATCTGACCCAATTTATTTGCCTTTCCATCTGTGGAAAGTTTTGCGCCCTCTAGCTTCTCGTAGTGCTCAAGTTCAGTCTGAAAAAGTCTGGCGAGTTCGATACAGGGGCCCGCCGCTCCGGCAATAGCAATGGCTGAGTACTCATCCGCCTTATAAACCTTTTCGATTCTCCGGGCCGACACCTGAAAGCCCTCCGTAGCCATACGGTCTCCTGCGATGATGGCTCCGTCCCCGTGACGAAGGGCCAGCACCGTGGTTCCCCTGGGGATTAACGGGGGTCGCTCAAAGGATTCGCTTAGTGTCGGTTCTGCCTTCAAGAACTGGAGTGGGGGAATACCCGATTTCTGGACCTGCAGCAGATGGGGATAATGGGAGGAGAGATACTCAGAGAAACTAGAGGTTTGATCCTCGAGAGGAAATGCACACACCTACTGTCCTCCTTTTTGAACGTAGTTCTTCACAAACTCCTCGGCGTTTTCCTCCAGAACATCATCGATCTCGTCCAATAGCTTGTCGATATTTTCCTTAATCTTTTTGCCTTTTTCGATCACCTCGGGATTAGCGCTCACATGATCATCACGCTTGCCCGGTTCACGCCTCTTGTCCTTCTTTTGGTCCTGTCGAGCCATACCCTTTTCTCACCCCCTTTATATGTGGGGACCCATGCTAGGATTCGTTAACCGTTCTACGTTAAACGTTAATCGTTCTGAAACTCCCACGATTAACGAATCACGATTCACGAATAACGTCCCATGTCCCCACGCCCCGCGCTCTCCGCCTTAGGCAGAGTGGCCATCCGTTTTAGGCGGACAAGCCCTTGCTAAGACACAATCTGCTCCAAAAGCTCATCCACCGTGGAGGATTGCTCTAAGATGCTCCCCACCAGTTCCTGGTTCCCCTTGAGGGGCTCCATGAGGGGAACCCGCTTGATAGTGGTATTGCCAATATCAAAGAGGACTGAGGTCCAGCTTGCAGCATAGACCTCCTTGGGAAACTTTTTAAGACACATTGCTCTGAAGTAGGCCCGTGTGTCAGAGGGGGGGACCTCCCGTGCGCGAACAACATCATCCTGGGTCACAATGGTCTCCACATAGTTGCCTCGTTCCAGGGCGTAGTAGAGTCCACGATCCAGCCGGAGGTCGTGGTACTGTAAATCCATTAACGAAATCCTGGGGTCGTCCCAACCACACCCCTTCCTCTTCATATAGGAAAGCAGGAGTTCCTTCTTGATGATCCAGTCCAATTCACGAGAGAGCTGCATGGGTTCCTCTTCGAGCCTATCCAGGACATGACCCCATTTACCCAGCACATCCCGCGTTATCTCATCGGCGCCACGTGAAGCGCAGTACTGCGCGGCGGCATTGAGATACTCCCTTTGAATCTGGATGGCGGTGAATTCCCGTCCGTCCCGGAGCTTAACTCTACTTCTTAAGCTGGTATCCCGGGAGATTTCTCGGATAGCCCGGATGGGATCCTCCAGCTCTAGGTGGGGAATCCCGTGGCCCTCCTCCAGAAGGGACAGAAGCAGCATCATGGTCCCCACCTTAAGATAGGTTGAATATTCCGACATATTGGCGTCGCCCACGATAATATGCAGCCTGCGATACTTCTGCGGATCGGCGTGAGGTTCATCACGGGTGTTCATGATCGGGCGTTTCACCATGGTGTTGAGGTCTGTGATCACCTCAAAGAAATCGGCCCTCTGTGAAATCTGGTAGGAGGTGGCTTCGGTCCGATTCTCCGCACCCACCTTCCCCGAGCCGGTGTAGATTTGGCGGGTCACCAGGAACGGGACAAGAACCTCCACAAGGCGCTCGAAGGGCAGTGACCTTGAGACCAAATAATTTTCATGATAGCCATAACTATTGCCCTTACCATCCGTATTATTTTTATAGACGAGAAACCGGTCAGGTCCGCCCCGCAGCCGGCTGGCCACCTCCCGGCACAGATCCATGATTCGTTCCCCGGCCTTTTCATAAGCCACGAGGTCGCGGGGATTGGTACACTCCGGTGTGGAATACTCCGGATGGGCCCCATCCACATAAAGGCGGCCCCCGTTGTGAAGGAGCTTATTGAGCAGCTTATTGTATTCTGGCCCGGGTCTCTCCTTTTCCCCCTCCACCTCAAAGCCCCTGGCATCCAGTAATGGATTTTCATTCTCATAGTCCCAGATGGCATGGTTCGAGGGCAGGTGAGGATAGCTGTTAATCAGCAGGATGGAGTTGGACACGGGGTCCTGCGCCGTAAGGTCTTTGGTAGTGATCCCGAATTCGGTCTCTGTCCCTAGGACTCTCTTGATCATAAATAGTGCCCTGGGCTGATGTTCTCGATCTGGCGAGAATCGGCGGACTTGCCACCCATCGTGCGTGCGTGGACGATCTTCTCACCTTTGCGACCCGCGATCCTGGCCCAGTCATCGGGATTAGTGGTGTTGGGTAAGTCTTCATGTTCCCTGAACTCATCTCGGATGGCGCGGATTAAATCTTCAGCTTTGATTCCCTTTTCGCCCATCGAGATCGCGCGCTTGATGGCATATTTTTTGGCCCGGGCCACGATCCCCTCGATGAGCGCACCGCTGGAGAAGTCCTTAAAGTAGAACATCTCCTTTTCACCATTGGCATAGGTGACCTCCAGGAACTTGTTCTCATCCGCGGTGCTGTACATCTCCTCCACAGTAAGACCGATCAGGCGCTGCACCATCTGGAGGCGATTGCCTTGTCCCTGGGCAAGCTCATCCGCGTGATAGGGGAGGTCTTCCGTCAGGTACTTGGAGAAAATCGCATGGGCTGACTTCTTATCGGGGCGTTCGATCCTGATCTTTACATCGAGTCGCCCTGGACGGAGGATGGCAGGATCAATGAGATCCTGGCGGTTACTGGCCCCAATCACAATGACGTTTCGCAGCCGTTCAACCCCATCGATCTCGGAGAGAAACTGAGGGACGATGGTCGATTCGACATCCGATGAAATCCCGGTCCCGCGGGTCCTGAATAGGGCATCCATTTCGTCAAAAAATACAATAACGGGCAAACCCTCCTCAGCCTTCTCCTTGGCCTTTTTGAAGACTTCCCGGATCTGCCGCTCGCTCTCGCCTACATATTTATTCAAGAGCTCGGGTCCCTTGACATGTAGAAAAAAGCTGCGGATATCCTTGCCGGTCCGGCCTGCCAGTTTTTTTGCAATAGAGTTGGCCACCGCCTTGGCAATCAGCGTCTTGCCACATCCCGGAGGCCCGTAGAGCAGGATCCCTTTGGGAGGAAGCAGACGATGTTCTGCGAAAAGATCCGGATGGAGAAAAGGAAGCTCCACCGCGTCCTTGATCTGCTCGATCTGCTCATCGAGGCCACCGATATCCTCATAGGTCACATCAGGCACCTCCTCCAGGACTACCTCTTCTACCTCTGACTTCGGGAGTTTCTCCAAAAGGTATCCCGATCGGGGATCAAAGAGCAAGTGGTCTCCCACACTCAGTTTCTCTTTGAGCAAGGGATCCGCCAGTTCGGCCACTCGTTCTTCGTCCGCCCTGAGCGTCACAATGGCCCGGTGATCTCCCAGGAGGTCCTTGAGACGAACCACCTCACCCTGCATGTCAAAGTCGCAGGTCTCCACAGCATTGAGGGCCTCGTTGAGGATGAGCTGCTGGCCTTTTTTTAAGGTATCAATCCGAATCTCAGGATGGAGGTTGACCTTCATTTTCCGGCCCGCGATGAACACATTCACCGTGCCATCCTTATTCCCGCTCGAAAAAATGGCATACGTTGAGGGAGGTGCAGTGAGCTTTTCAATTTCCAGTTTGAGGGCCTCGATCTGGGCCTTGGCCTCCTGCAGAGCCGAAATCAGCTTCTCGTTCTGCCGGTAGGCCTGTTCCAATTGTGTCCTGGATTGCCGAAGATCGCGGGCCTCTTCCTCCAGGGACTTGATCTGCACCCTCAACTTTTCGATCTCCCACTCATACTCACGAGTCTTTTCTTCAGGGGAGGGATTCCCCCCGGACAGCTGGTCAGAAAGTTTTTTCATCGTGCTCCTGAAAGGATTGAGCCTGCCCTGATTTTTTTTAGATTCCCCCATCGTGTCTCCTTTCCGCCGGCCCAAAATAAAGGTTTCAGAATCTCATGCGAGATCCTTATAATTTTATTTTATCATCTCAATCTATAACGGTCAACTGTTTATATATTTTTATAGCTTCTTATATCATCGAGGCCGAGTCACGAGATGCTGCTCTCTCTTTTTTAGAGATGAATACCCATCGCGAGCGCGAGTGAGTGTGGACAGGCCCCGCTGACGCGCCAGATCACAATGATAGGAAAACTTCGATTCTCGGAACAAATCAGGAGGAGCTCTCTAGCGCGTTAATGTCTGTCGTGACAGCGCTCCAGTTCAGTGATCAGGGCTGCGGCAGCCTCCTTCGGGTCCTCAGCCATGAGTATAGCGGAGATTAAAGCTACCCCATCTGCCCCCGCGCTTCGCACGTCCTGGACACTTTTCCTCCGGATCCCGCCCAGGGCAAAGAGGGGTATCTTTATATGGGCCCGCACGGTTCTTAGCACATCGAGACCGAGGGGTGCTCCATACTGGGTCTTGGTCGGGGTCTCATAAATCGGGCCCAGGGTAATGAAATCGGCCCCTTCTCCTTCGGCCCGTTTGGCCTCCTCGAGGGAATGTGTTGAGACACCGATGAGTTTAGCATCGCCGAGGACTTTACGAGCTATCCGAGTGGGTACACTATTGGATGGGAGATGGACCCCGTCGGCATCCACTGCCAGGCAGATATCCATGCGGTCATTGATGAGAAGCCGGGCTGGAACCTTGGCCGTCAACCCTCTCATGGCCTGAGCCAGAGAAAGGAGTTCCCGTGTGGGGAGATCCTTTTCCCTGAGCTGGACGACTCTAACTCCCCCGGCAAGCGCCGCATCGACCACCTGGGGCAGAGGTCTCCCTTGTGTTTGAAATCGATCTGTAATGAGGTAAACGGGCGGGTGAAGGAGAGCGGTTCTCAAAACCTTATTCAATCATGCCTTCTATCGGGCTGCTGGCCGTAGCATATAACTTCTTGGGGATCCTTCCTGCCAGATAGGCCTGTCGTCCCGCGATGACGGCATACTTCATGGCCTCAGCCATCCGGATCGGATCCTTAGCCCCGGCGATCCCAGTATTCATAAGGACCCCATGACATCCGAGTTCCATTGCAATGGTGGCATCGGACGCGGTGCCCACCCCTGCATCCACGATCACAGGCACCCTTACCGTTTCCAGGATAATACGTATATTATAAGGATTGCGAATTCCTAACCCGGACCCAATGGGGGCGGCTAGAGGCATCACCGCTGCGCAACCGATCTCCTCGAGACGCTTAGCCACCACGGGATCATCATTCGTATAGGGCAGCACGATGAAGCCCTCCTTTACCAAAATCTTGGCAGCCTCCAGCAGTCCGGCCGTATCGGGGAAAAGGGTCTTCTCGTCCCCGATCACCTCAAGTTTGACCATATCCGAGATTCCTGCAGCCCTGGCCAGGTGCGCTGTCCTGATGGCATCCTGCACGGTGTAACATCCCGCTGTGTTTGGAAGGATCTTGTAGACCTTGGGATTGATGTAATCGAGAAGATTTTCTTTGGTGCGGTCCAGAACATTAACCCGCCGGACCGCCACGGTGATCACATCTGCCCCTGAGGCTTCAGTGGCCTTCTGGGTTTCTATAAAGTCCTTATACTTCCCGGAACCGACAATGAGACGGGATTTGAACTCAATCCCCCCTACTACCAGCCGGTCATGGACGTCCATTTTATAATATTCCTCCCCCCACAAAGCCTATCACTTCGACCTGATCCCCCTCTTTAAAGAAGGTGCTCTTTAAGTCGTGTCGATCTATAATCTGGAGATTGACCTCCACCGCCACGCGATCCGGATTGATCCCGACCTCCTCCAGTAGCGATGATATCGTCGTGGACTCTGTCACTTCACGAGCCGCCCCGTTCAGGACGATTTTCAAAATGATCTCCTGGAATTAGCCTCATTATAGGGGATTCAGAGAATCCTTGTCAATAAGACCTCCAGACCCATCCCTAGAAGCTCAATATATAATAATGGAGAGTTTCTCCGGTTTAATCCAGCCTAAATTTGCCTCCTGTTTCCTTACTTTCAAGGTGAATCTTCTGAAGGTTTTCTGAGGAAGAGGGATCAGGAAGAGTCATCTAAGGCTTTAGCGCAACTCTTTGAAAGGTTTGATCTCTTATAAGCCAGCGAGTTTAGGGCCAATTTAGATATCGATCGATCTGGTGGCCTTCTCGCATGCAAAAATTTTGGATTGCAAAATATTCGGAAAGATGATAAATATATAGATATGTTAATGCAGATGAAGGTCCGGGGTCTGATGTTTGACCCTTACAGTAACGCCTATATCGTCATCCTCCGAGATGAGGACAATACCGAGGTCCTTCCCATTTGGGTCGGAAAGGCGGAGGCCAATGCCATCAGCTTTGCCCTGGAGGGAATCTCCACCCCCAGGCCCATGGCGCATGATCTTATTAGAAATACGCTGGATGCCCTCAATGCCAAATTGATTAGTGTAGTGGTCACGGATCTTCGTGACAATACCTATTTCGCCAAGCTCCACTTGCAATACAAAGACTCAGAGTATACGGTGGATTCCCGACCCAGTGATGCCATTGCCCTGGCCCTGCGTGCGGATTCCCCAATTTTCGCCAGCGAGGAAGTGATCCAAAAGCACAGCTCTGAGGAATTGGATCGCTGGCTGGACAACTTAAGGCCCGAGGATTTTGGAAAATACGATGCCTGATACCCGCTTCTCATCAACGGCGATGGTGACGATGCCGAAAAGGCTTGCCACAACAGGCCTCATGAACGGACATATTGTACGCAAGGCAATGCAAGCGTATCTCAATGAGAATGTCTTCATGGGGATGGTCCTGTCGTGCGTAGAGGTGTACAAGAAGGAGTGCTTCGGTCTGCTCTTGGGTTATCGGACCCCGGAAAAGTACATCGTGGAACACGCCATTCCCTATCAGACCGTGCGGCGTGGACATAACTGGGCAGAGCTCAGTCACGATAAGTGGAAGGTCATTCAGGAAATCCTGAAGAATTTTCCAAAACTCGATGTCCTGGGGGATTTTCACTCGCACACGATGTATCGAGATATCAAGGCACAGGTCTCCCTCAGCCGTGACGACATCGAATACATGGACCCGCAAGATCTTCAGATCGTCATTGCGGTGAACGAAAAAAAGCGGACCCGGGATTGGTCCTTGAATTCGGATCGCACCATTTCCGGGTCCATCGATCGGTTCTATTTTAAGATTGCCGCCTACTATTTTGATCACCCATCGGTCAAGGATTTTCACCCGCTGTCCTCCATTGCCACCTTAGGCGGGGGAGCTTCTGGCGGGCAAGCTGGGGCAGGAGCACGCCAGAATGGGAACGGAGGGCGACCAGGCCGGCCTAGGATGGCCGATATTCTCTGCCCATTTGTAATGGGATATAAATCATAATTGCGGCCGCACCTCAGCTTTACGGTAAGGGGTCGGGGCTGGCGGATTAGAGGACCGTGCAATTCGGGGAGAGGACACATCCACGATCTGTCGTACGAGGCAATGGAGAGATAAATAAGAATGGAAGTCAAGCTCAGCGTGCATGGAATCCTCTCTGACTCGGCAAGTGAGGCACAAATCATCATCCTCCGAGACGAAAAGGCGGTGGAGATTCTTCCCATCTGGGTAGGGGTGGCCGAGGGGAATGCCATCCGGTTTGCCATTGAGGGCATTATGTCGGCCCGTCCACTGACCCATGACCTCCTCAGGAACCTCATCGAGCATCTGAGGGTAGAGGTTTTGAAGGTGGTCATCACCGAGATCCGAAATAATACCTACTATGCGACAATCTTTATGAAGCATGATGGGGCCAGCTTGACGATTGATGCAAGGCCCAGCGATGCGATTGCCCTGGCCCTGAGGAGCAAGTGTCCGATTTATGCTGCCCCAGAAGTCCTCAAGAGAAAATCCCAGGAGAATTTAGATGCCTGGCTGGAGCGTCTTAAGCCAAAAGATTTTGGCAAGTACGATGCCTGAGCCCTGCGGCCAGGTGTAGGATTTCAATTCTCGAGAAAAAGAACGGAAGATCCGGAATCATGCGAATGCGGCCTCGGGGCAAAATGGACTGCCGGCTTTTTTTATTTTTTTTATTTCTGGGTACAGTGCCAATCTCATCAGGGTGGGCGGAAGGGGAGTCCATCTTAGAGCGAGGGAGTCACAGTGTCTCAAGACCCGTACAGGAGGTGGTCCAGGGGGCCCTCCAGGCCCTCAAGGCTGTGGTGGACTTGTGGAGAGATCAAAAGTTTGATGACCTTTATGAGTTGGGAACGGTACAGTCCCGAGGTCAATTCTCAAAAGAGCAGTTCATCGAGCTGATGAAAAACAGCAACAAAAAGCTTCAGTGCTGCTGGGCCACCATGCAGGACCCAGAGGGATTTCTTGAGTCACCCACCCAGGTCGCTGTACAGGCTAAGCTGGGTTATGAGAACTTTCAGAACACAAAGTACGCCACCCCGGATCGGGATGCTGAATCGGCCCAATGGGTAATTTCGTCCAGTTTTGATTCCCAGACCTTTCTGATGGTTCTGCAACAGGAGAGGTGGCGGATCGACCTGACCGAGATCCTTCTGGCCAGCGGCTACCATCAAGAAGGCGTGGGATTGACTGGAATGGATGGCCAGGCATCGGGCTTTGCCAGTGATAAGCCCTGATTTTTATCTTGACTTGTAAAGAATTTTGAATACAATAAATTTATCCTTCAAAATGAAAACACCTTCGATTAAGGAAACGTCCGTTAGCCGAAAATGGTATGTGGTGGATGCCGAAGGCCAGATCCTGGGGAGGCTGGCCTCCCGTGTGGCGTCCCTATTGCGGGGAAAGCACAAACCGATCTTCACCCCTCACGTGGACACCGGAGACCATGTCGTCGTCATCAATGCCCAGAATATACGCCTGAGCGGAGATAAACTGAGGAGCAAGATTTACTACCATCACAGCGGCTACCCGGGAGGGCTAAAGTACACGACCGCAGGGATGCTGAAGAGTTCCAAGCCGGAACGCCTGGTCCATTTCGCAATCCAGGGGATGCTTCCCAAGAACAAGCTGGGTCGGGCGATGATCAAAAAGCTCCGGATCTACGCAGGGGCCGATCATCCTCATCATGCCCAGCGACCAGAACCCTTGATGGCCAGTCAAAGGAAAGGCAAGTAAGGGATGAGCAGCGTGCAGTACCACAACACCGGGAAACGCAAGAATGCGGTGGCCCGTGTCTGGCTAACGCCTGGGCAGGGAAGCATCAGCGTGAATCAGCGGTCCCTGGAGGATTACTTTCCTCGGGAGATCTGGAGGATGCAGGTTAAACAACCCCTCGAGCTGTGCGGTCTCATGGGACAGTATAATGTTATGGCCAATGTCTATGGGGGAGGCCTGACGGGACAGGCAGGGGCGATCCGGCACGGGATCGCCAGGGCCCTTCTCGAAGTGGATCCGAAATTAAGGGGCCGGTTGAGAAAAGAAGGGTTTCTCACGCGGGATTCGCGGATCAAGGAGCGCAAGAAATATGGGCAGAAAGGTGCTCGGAAGAGGTTTCAGTATTCTAAGCGGTAGTTGTGGGGTCAAGACTCCTTTGTAAAGGAAGGCGCCTTGGCCTTCCTTTTTTTATTTCCAATTCTAGTGTGAGTCAGTGGGACCGAGGAGGTTAACATGATCCGGGTGGCGGTGGTCGGAGGCAGCGGATATACGGGGGCAGAATTGCTCCGACTTCTCTGCCAGCATCCCCAGGTCAGACTCACCGCCGTAACTTCCGAGCAGTCGGTGGGCAAGGGGGTGGGTGAGGTCTTCCCCTCCCTTCAGCATCGGCTCTTGCTTGCATATGAGGTCCTGGATGTAACAACGATCTCCCAGAAGGCCGACTTTTTCTTTGTGGCCCTTCCCTCAGGCTCTGCGATGGAGCCGGTGGCCCAGCTGGTGGAGAGAGGGAAAAAGGTGGTAGATCTCTCGGCCGACTATCGCCTACGGGATGCCCAGCAGTACCAGGAGTGGTACCATCAACCCCACCGTTACCCATCGCTTTTGGATCGTGCGGTCTATGGCCTGCCGGAAATTTATCGTGAACAAATCCAGACGGCCCATCTGGTGGCCAACCCAGGCTGTTATCCGGTCACAGTGATCCTGGCCCTGCTTCCGATCCTCAAAAACGGCCTCATGGACCTGAACCGGCCTATCCTGATTGACTCAAAATCCGGCATCTCGGGGGCCGGGAGAACCCCAGCCCTGACCTATCATTTTCCAGAAATCCAGGAGGGGGTGATGGCCTATGGGCTTGGCCAGCACCGCCACATCCCAGAGATGGAGCAGGAACTCTCCAGTCTGGCCGGAGGGGCCGTGAAGGTCACCTTCACCCCCCACCTGATCCCCATCAACCGAGGAATTCTCAGTACAATTTATCTCTCCCTCAATCCATCCATGGAGACTCAGTCCCTGATCAATCTCTATAGGGACTTTTACAAGACCGAACCTTTCGTGCAGGTCCTGAATAGCGGTCTCTCGCCCAATCCGCATCACGTAAGGGGCTCCAATCTCTGCCAGATCGGGATCCTTGTGAATCAACGTACAGGGGTGACCGTCTTGCTCTCTGCCATCGACAACCTGGTCAAAGGGGCAGCCGGACAAGCCATACAAAATATGAATCTGATGATGGGACTTGATGAAATCCTGGGACTCGGGTCCCCCGGCCTTTTTCCATAAATGATCCGGCGTCCGGCTCTGCCGGCGACGGGCGGGGGCGCGGGGGCACCTGCCTGCCGGCAGGCAGGTCGGAGGACTTTTCCCTTTGTGTAGCCGCACGGGCCCCCGCATAATATAGGACAATTCGCGCGTGCAGCGTATCCGTGGTGGAATCACCTCTGTGCCGGGCTTCCTGGCCTCCGGAATCCATGCCGGGATCAAGAAGGATGGAAGGCTGGATCTTGCCCTAATCTATTCCGAGCAGGAATGTGCCCTCTCCGCCGTGATGACCCGAAATCGCTTCAAGGCGGCACCCCTCCTGCTAGACATTCAACACCTCAAGACACCTAAGGGTCACGCGGTAATCATCAATAGTGGCAATGCGAATGCCTGCACTGGGCGGCAAGGATATCAGGATGCCTTGGAAATGGCCAGGCTCACCGCGATGGCGTTGGGGATTGCACGCCGGCGCGTCTGTGTAGCCTCCACAGGGGTGATCGGCCAGCCTTTGCCGATGGATCGAATCCGGAGGGCGATCCCCCTGGCTGTAAAGGGCCTGAACCGCCGGGGTGGATTGAGAGCGGCCCAGGCCATCATGACCACAGATACCTTTCCCAAGACGCTCTGCCTGGAAACCCGCTTGCTGGGACGCAGGGTCCGCATCGCCGGGATGGCCAAGGGCGCCGGGATGATTCATCCCCGCATGGCCACACTATTGGCTTTCGTTGTGACCGATGCCAAGATTTCCGCTGGACTGCTACGGCTGGCCCTCCGGAAGGCCACAGATCGCTCCTTTAACATGATCACGGTGGATGGGGACACCAGCACGAACGATATGGTGCTTTGTCTTGCAAATGGAAGGGCCATGAATGAACCGATCCGGCGCCACTCACAGGCATTTGACCAATTTACCCATTGTCTCACTATCCTGTGTACCGATCTGGCCAAGTTGATCGCGAGGGACGGGGAAGGAGCCACCAAGTTGATTGAGATCAATGTCCTGCGAGCGCAAGACCCCCAGCAGGCCAAGGGCATTGCCTTTGCTGTGGCACAGTCCAGCCTGGTGAAGACCGCCTTTTTCGGGGAGGATCCCAACTGGGGGCGGATCATGGCGGCCATTGGGGCCTCTGCCGATGGATCCCGCATCCGACAGGACAGGATCGATATCTATTATGGTGAAATCCGGGTCACCCATAATGGGACCGGGTGTGGAAAGGGGGCCGAAGCCAGGGCCAGGGCCTATCTGAAGCGAGACGAAGTCTGCCTGACCATCAACCTTAAAAACGGAAAAGAGGCTGCCCGAATCTGGACCGCCGATCTCTCACCGGAATATGCCCGAATCAACGCCTCCTACCGCGCCTGATGTTGCAAAAGTTGATCGAGTATGCTATGGTTTTGAAACTTAAGCTTTAAATCACACACGCCCACAGATGCCGGAAGGGGTGTTCCTCGCCGCCTGCTGCGGATAGAGGGATGTTTCCGGGAGAAGATGGGGGCGGAGGCAGGAACCCAGAAGGAGGAATATCCATGTCAGTGATTTTGATCAAGGAATTACTGGAGGCGGGGGTCCATTTTGGTCATCAGACCAAACGCTGGAACCCCAAGATGAAGAGGTATATCTTTGGAGAGCGAAACGGCATCTATATCATCGATCTCCAGAAGACGGTGAAAAAGTTTCAGTTGGCCTACGATTTTACTAAAAGCACGGCCGCCGAGGGGCAAGCCATCCTTTTTGTGGGGACAAAGCGCCAGGCCCAGGAGATCATCGAGGAAGAGGCCAAACGCTGTGGGATGTTTTATGTGACCCACCGATGGCTGGGGGGCATGCTCACCAATTTTCAGACGATCCGCAAGAGCATCGAGAAGCTCAAGAAACTGGAGGCTGGCCGAATCGATGGGACCTTCGAACGGCTCCCCAAAAAAGAGGTCATCAAGCTTGAAAAGGAACGCGAACAGTTGGAAAAAAACCTGGGGGGAATCAAGGAGATGACCAACCTTCCGGGGGCCGTTTATGTGGTGGACACCCGGGTGGAGCGGACCGCAGTGCTTGAGGCCAGACGGCTCATGATCCCGATTGTGGCGATTGTGGACACGAATTGTGACCCGGAGGAGATCAACTATCCCATCCCGGGCAATGATGATGCCCTCCGGGCCATCAAACTGATTACCGCGAAGATTGCAGATGCAGTGATCGAGGGGCGGCAGCGCCCCAGCCAGCAGGTCGAGACTATGGCCGATCTTAAACAGGCCTTCCCGGAGGTCGAGGCTGTAACCGGAAACACGCAACCCTCCTAACAGACTAAAGAGGAGTGATCACGCAGTGGCTGTGGATACTGCCCTGGTCAGAGAGCTCAGAGAGCGGACCGGAGCCGGTATTATGGAATGTAAGCAGGCCCTGGCCCAGTCCCAAGGAGATTTAGACAAGGCAGCGGACTTTCTCCGGCAAAAGGGAATGACCCTGGCGGCTCAAAAGGCCGCCAGGACGACCACGGAGGGGCTCATCTGGGCCTACATCCATCAGGGGGGTAAGATCGGTATCCTAGTGGAGGTGAACTGTGAGACTGATTTTGTGGCCAGGAACCCTGAATTCCAGGACTTGGTGAAGGACCTGGCCCTTCAGATTGCCGGTGCCGATCCCCCAGCCCACTATGTCTATAGAGAGGATATCCCCGCACCCGTCCTGGAAAAGGAAAGAGAGATCTTTTATGCACAGGCCAGGGCCCTTGGAAAACCAGACAAGGTGTTAGAGCAGATTGTCCAGGGCAAGATCGAGAAATTTTATACAGAGAGCTGCCTGTGGGAACAGCCCTTTATCAAAGACCCGGAGATGAAGGTCCGCGATCTTGTCAGCCAGAAGATTGCCAAAATGGGTGAGAACATCCACATCCGACGATTTACTAGATACCAGCTGGGTAAAGGAGCCTAATCATCCCATGACGCAGCAAAGCTATAAGAGAATTCTTTTAAAAATCAGTGGGGAGGTGTTGGCCGGTGAGCGGGGTTACGGCATAGAACCCCAGGTGATGGACTTTATCGCGGATGAAATAAAAGATATCCAGGACCTCGGGGTGGAGGCCGCGGTGGTTATCGGGGGAGGCAATATCTTCCGAGGTATTGCGGCAACTACGAGTGGTTTTGAGCGGACCACGGCCGATTACATGGGGATGGTGGCCACGGTCTTGAACGCCCTGGCGCTTCAAAATTTTCTAGAACAAAAGGGGATCATGACGCGGGTCCAGTCCGCCATCGAGATGAAGGCCTTGGCCGAGGGTTATATCCGCCGCCGGGCCATTAGGCATCTTGAAAAGAAACGGGTGGTGATCTTTGCGGCAGGGACAGGCAATCCCTACTTTTCGACTGATACGGCGGCTGCACTGCGGGCCATGGAGATCGGTGCCCAGGTGATCCTTAAGGGGACAAAGGTGGATGGCGTCTTTGAGAAAGACCCCTTAATCGATCCGAGGGCCAAAAAATTTGATCGGCTCACATTTTTTGAGGTGATCGAAAAGGGCCTCAAGGTGATGGACGCCACGGCCGTGACCCTCTGCATGGATAACAACCTCCCCATTATCGTCTTTAATCTCAAAGAAAAAGGGAATATTAAACGCATATTGCAGGGTGAAAAAATTGGAACCCTGGTTTCATAAGATCACGAATGTATTGAGCGCAGATGTTAAGCGAACTTAAAACTAAGGCGCGAGAAAAAATGGATCAGGTCTTAGAGCACCTGCGCAGGGATCTTGCCGGGGTGAGAACCGGTCGGGCCTCCCTCGCACTGCTCGATAGCATCCAGGTGAGCTATTATGGTTCCCCTACTCCCCTCAAGCAGGTTGCAGCCCTAGCCGTTCCCGATCCCCGTCTCATCACGATCCAGCCGTGGGAGGTGAGTTTGATCCCGGAGATCGAAAAGGCGATCACCACTTCCAACCTGGGCCTGAATCCCACCAATGACGGAAAACTGATCCGCCTGACCATTCCATCCCTGACCGAAGAGCGGCGCAAGGAACTGGTCAAGCAGGTCAAAAAGATAGGTGAGGACACGAAGGTCCGGATTCGCAACGTCCGACGAGACACCAATGAGGAGATCAAAAAATTCTTGAAGGATTCCAAGATTTCAGAGGATGATCAGCGAAAGGGCCAGGATGAAATTCAGAAGACCACGGATCAATACATTACAAAAATTGATGAGATGATCAAGAAAAAAGAGGCAGAGGTCTTGGAAGTTTAAGAGGAAAAGTCTTTGCTCACTACCATACGGCACCTCCTGAAAAATGGATTGATCTTCTACCTGGTTTTGTGTTCCCTGCTTCTCGGCTTTTTCACCTCTGACAGCATGGCCATTCTCATCCCTTCCGTACTCCCCGGGGCCCAGGGAAGTTCGGTAACCCATCGGCAGAGTGAACTTGAGCGGATCCAGGTCCTCTTGGAGTCCAAGCTCATCAGCCAACGGTTAAGTGATTTAGGTCTCACCGTTGATGAAATACAGGCGAGGCTGGCCCAACTGACGGATGATAAAATCCATCAAATTGCCCAGCGTCTGGATAGTCTCCTAATTGGCGGGGATGCACTGGGAATCGTCATCGCCCTCCTGGTTGTTGCGATCCTGGTGGTCATTTTTCTCCAGATCACCGGGCACAAAATCATCGTCACCAAATAAACCACAGCACAGAATGGCCCCATGACCCTTTCACGGTCCACCATGAGTGGTCTTGCCCTTTGGACTTTATTTCAGATATCGGGTTGTTCGCATACCTACCCGATAGACCTGGCTGGGAGATTGGGAGAGAGATCATTGTATGTGGAGGGCGTTCCCTTTTATCCCCAGAAAGAGTATCAATGCGGCCCTGCGTCACTGGCGGCGGTCCTCAATTATTTTGGACAAGCGGTTTCGCCCGAGGAGATTGCCGAGGCCATTTA
>DATECO010000171.1:0-8014 GCA_035286865.1 Nitrospiria bacterium
CTCCCATTGGAATCCGTCTTTATCCCTTGCGCTTTCGTCAGGGTCTGCATTTCACCTCTATTATCTCCCTTGGCAGCTTTGCTTGAGGACAAGGGGTTGTGCACATCGCCCTTGCCTGTCCCTCGAGTTGCCCCCGTCGTCCCGCAGCCACTCAGCCCCGCCCAGATGGTCATAAGCACGAATATACCCACTAGGAGAATGATCTTGTCCGCCTGAAGCGGAGACCGGCACTTGCACAAACGGCGCATCATCATTAAAACAATGGCCTTTTGGTGATGATTTCCCCCATCTCACCCCTGTTATACCTTGCAGGGAGGATCTCGGCCAGCCGTTGATAGCTTTTCTTAATCCAATCGTCATACTGCCCCCCATCCTGCGCTCGCCGGACATTGGTCTCATAAGCGGTGATCGCCTTCTCCTCAAAGGGATAGGCCTGCTCCTCTAGAAGAAAGTTATACTGCTCAAGCTGCTGGCTGGTTAGCCCTGTGGGCCGTTCAGATTCTAACAGGGTATTTCGAAACTCCTCAAACAGGATACCCACCTTGTATGTGGAGGCTGTGATATACTCCGGCACCTTGAAATCCACTGTCCGTGAATAAAAGTCCAGGGCCTCCTTGAGAAGCTGTCTTTTCTTTTCAAGGCTGGCCTCCAGGGGTACGGTGAGGCGGACCCCCATGAACTGTTTGAAGAGTTCCTCACCCAGTCCAAAGCTGGCCTGGGCCGCTACATAGGTCATCCGCGGTGTGGGAGAGGTCTGCTGTGTATACCGTTCCAGGAGTCTGCCGAGGAGTACCTGGGACTGTCTGGAGTCCCCCATCTGGTCTTTGGCCCGGGCCGCCCTAAAAAGGGCCTCCATTGCCCTCTCATCTCCCGGCGAGAGCCCTTCCACCGCCGCCAGGAGGGTTCGATGAGCCCGTTGCCAGTCCCTGGCCTTTTCGGAGAGCCTTCCTATGGCCAAGTGCCATTCAGCCGCCAACTGGGGATCCTTTCCGCCTGAGGCGGAAGCCGCCAGCTTTTCATACTGCTGGATTGCCTCGGGTAATCTTTCGTGTTTCTCATAGAGCAGTGCGAGCTGTTCCCTTGCCTGATCTTGGTTCGCGGATTTGGGGTAAGCTTCAATGAATAGCCTGAGATTTAAAATGGCCTCTTCATCCCGACCCAGATCCGACAGAATGATCGCGCCATCCAATAAGCCGATCCCAGCGACCTCTGTGTTGGGCATCAACGAATGGATACTTAAAAACCCCTGGGCCGCTTCCTGGAGCCTTCCCTTCTGCTTATCCACCTCGGCCTGCTTATAGAGGCTGGAAGCCAGAAGGGTGCGCAGTTCCTCCTGATCCTTTTGCGGGATCTGGAATCCCCCTGAAGGTGCTAAGAGCCCCTTTAGCTCCTGTGCCGCCCGTGTATAGTCCTTCTCTTCAAAGTAAGTTGTGGCGATCAACTTTCGGGTGGTGTAGAGGGTGGGCCCCTGAGGCCGGGCCGCAATGTGCTTTTGTGCATATTCCCTGGCCGTTGCAAACTCTCCCTGCCGGGCTGACAACTGGGCGGCCTTGAGCAGGAGGTCAGGGACACGGGGATCCTGTGGAAATCGGTTAGAAAATTTGAGGATGGCTGATGCAATCTTTCCTTCCGTCCCCTGGGGGAGTTTCTCCTGGGTGATCAAGAAATTATATGCGGCGTCCTGGCTATGTGCATGAAGAGGGTAGGCGTAGGCCGTCTTTTCATATTCGGCAGCAGCCACCTCATACCGTTTCAGTTCGTAGAGGGCCTCGGCCAGGAGGAAGTTGATCTTGGCGGCCTCAACAACTCGGGGAAACTCGTCCAGGAACCGCTGAGACCAGTCAATGGCCTTTTCATAGTCCTCCGGCTGTTTGGATCGTTGTGCCTGTGCATGGTAGTGCAACACCAATTCATAGGCAGTTTCCTTAAGCAGCGCCGCTACCTTGAGTTTAGCCGAGTCTGAGGCTTGCTGGGACCAGGGACTGCCTGCCCCGAAAGACCGGATGAAATCCTCCCTGGCCTGCAAGGCCAGCCCCACCTTTTTCCTTTTGGTTTGGAACTCTATGATAGCGGCCAGCAGTGCAGGAGCCTCTTCATGCGAGGGATAGGTCTTCATAAAAGTTTCAAGAGTCGATACCGCCTCACCAAATCGCTCCTGGGAGATATAGAGATCTGCCAGGGAACGGTACAGGGTGTCCTCATAATCCCGGTGCCCCTTTTCACGGAAATAGGTGACGAGCTGGTTGGGTCCCCCCAGTTCATCAAAGGCCAGAAGGAGTGTTCGGAGGACCTCCTTCAGCAGGTCTCCCTCGATTTCGGAAAAGTTGTAAAGCAGCAGGCGCCTCTGCCCGGTCTCGGTCAGGACAGTCTTGCGATCGAGAAGGGACAGGAAAGAATCGATGCTCCGGCGGTAATCGCCCTGGGCGAAATAGGCCCAGCCCATCTTGTAAAAGGCCATATCGATAAAGTCGTCGGATTGATGTTGCAGGGCCTCACGGTAGGCCTCGATGGCCTTTTTATAATCCTGGGTCTCAAAGAAAAATTCACCCATCCGAAAATGGGTTTCCTGACGAAAAGAGCTCTTGGGGAATCGCTTAATGAGGCGATCTAGTACACTAAGGGCATCGTCCATACGTCCCTCGTCGGCATAACCGTGTGCCAACTGGTAGAACACCACATCATTAGCGGGCCGATCGGGGTACTGCTTCAGGATCTCTTCATAGATTGCAATAGACTTGGCATGATTGATCCTGGGAGGGGGGGGGCGATCCTGAAGCCTCCCTTTTAGGTAGAGGCCCAAGCGGTTGTGATATTCCTTGAGTTTTTTCCGATGGGTGTTCATCTCCAATTGCATATAAAGATCGGCCAGACGGTGGAGGGCCTCGGCTTTGAGAGCGCTTTTATATTCAAAGTGCTTGAGGATATAAGCCTTATACTCCTCAAGGGCCTGCAGTTTAGAAGACTTGCTATGAGGGTCCTTCTGACTCTCCATAACCTCCTTGACAACGGCCTGGATCTTACTCTTTTCCATCTGGTAGCCGGCGTCCCTGGCCAGTGCCGTGGCGGGGGATAAGGCCAGGAGTATTAACACACCCACCAGTCCAATGCCTCTTGCTTGTGGTTGCGTCATTCTTTGGGGCAATAATGGATACATCCTATGCCTATTCAAGGACTAATTCCTCTCCTCCAAACTCCGTCCTTTCCAGCGTGAGGTTTTTGGCAATTCCAATGCCAGCCTGGATCGAGAGGTCTTCAAGCCTCTCCCTCTTTCTTTGGAGGTCTTGGAGGGCCAATTCCTGGAGAGTAGTGGAAAAGTGATGCTCCAATTCCTTCAGCCGAAGTTTAAGATCATTACCTTTCGTTTGAGCCGCGTCCATGGGAATGAGATCGGTCAGCTCCTGATAGCCTTTCAATGTCTCCCGAATTTTATCTGAACCCCCTGAGAGATCAACCCTTAGGGATCGGGTGGCCTCGTTGAGATTTACTCCTTCCTGCCGCAATGTCTCCATCCGCTGCGTAAGAAGGGTGACTTGGCGTGAGGAATTCTCAAGCGCCTCGCGATAATTTGACACGGCCTTGGTGTAGGCCTTGAGTTTTGAGTAACAGAATCCTCTCAAGAGTCTGGCCTCATAGGCATAGGGGCTTTCTGGCAGCATTTCAATCAGGTCCCCGAAGGCTACGATCGCCTTGACATACTCCTCCATCTTCATATAACTCCATCCGATCCCAAAGAGTGCCTGGTCAAAAAAACGACTACGGGTAGAAAGCAGGCCCAGGTCGGAGAGGGCCTCTGGATAACGGTTTTGCTCGATGAACAGGAGGCCTATGGTCACATGGCTCTTTTCGATCAGCCCATTCACGTGAGGATCATTTTTGGGGTCTAGGTCAATGAGCTTCTTAAATGCCTGCTGGGCCGCATAGGTATCTCCAAAGCCCAGATAGGCAAGGCCCAGGGCATATAAGGCAAAGGGATAATGCCTGCTGGTCCTTGGGATCTGATTGAGGGATGCAATAGCCTTCGGATAGTCCTTGAGGCGGAGAAAACTTTGGGCCGCGATGTAATGCATTTCCGGCTGAATCCCGGGTGGAAATCTTTGTCCAATGCGGGCATAGGCAGAGATGACCGCCTCGGACTGTCCCTGGTGATACTGAGCCTTTTGCATGTAGTACCATGCCTCCGGGAGGATCCGATCCATGGAGGGAGACTGCTGGATCAGTCGTTGAAAGGTCAGAATGGCCTGGAGCTCGAGACCCCAGTCAAGATAAGTTCTCCCCAGCCATAGCAGGAGTTCGGGCTGTTTGGAGGGGACCTCTTGTAATTCAAGACAGGTCAGCAATAGACTGGCTGCTTGAGGAAACTGCCCTAGATGGTAATGAAAGATGGCATTCTGAAACCAAAGCTGTAGCCACTGCTCTTTTTGGTCAGTGATGGGACCTTCCAACACCTCAGTCTCGAGCACAAACCCTTGGTTTAAGCCCTTGGGTTTAAGAAGCAGCACCAACATCCCAGTTTTCTTCTGGACGGGGAGAGTCGCCTCGTAGGAAGTGTGATCGTTTGGCGAAATATTTTTGAAGTAACGGACCCAGAGGGTGTGCGTCCCGGGACTGGTCTCCAGGGAGACGAGTTTGTCGGCCCCCCCCTTGGACAAGGCCACCCGCCTGTGATCGGTATATTCCATGGCCATTACTGGCTGGTTGTCCCATTTCAGCTCGATTTTTTCGGGTGGCATGCCTATTCCCTCTGTGAGGAGGTGTACCTCTACACGGTTACGGCTGGAAACAGGGTCTTTCACAATCTTTCGCAAGGGTTGCTGCTGGAGTGAGAGGAGATGAGTCTTTAGCTCACCCAGTTTCTCCTCTAACGGCATAAGATCACTCGTGGAGGTGCCTGCGGTGATGGCTCGGAGCGGTGGAGGCTGATCTGCCAGGCCCTGAGGGACTACCAGGGAGAATTGGCAAAGACACACGCCGGCCAGCATCAGGCCGGTCAGTTTTCCAAAAAAACTCAATGAATTTTCCTAAGCTTGGCGAGTTAAAGTTCTTAGGGCCAGTATTTCATATAGAATACCGAAAACAAAAACAAAAATCAATTAAACCTCCACCCTTCGTTTAGGAAGTAGAGAGGTGATGGCTGAGGACGGTTTAAGCATCGCGGACCATCAAAAAACTTGCGTAGACTAGATAACTGTGTTACCATCGGGCGCCATCGATGGGTGATGATGATTGAGTGGCTGAAGTGTTCGGATAGAAGAAGGGAGGAGTTGTGGATTATCGGACGTTGGCCGAACGTGTTTTAGACGGCTATCTATTGAACCGTGAGGAGGCCCTTGCCTTGCTTGGAACTCCGGACAACAACATCTGCGGGCTCTTGGAGGCGGCCTTTCTGATCCGGCAGAAGTATTTCGGTCGGCGTGTTCGCCTGCACGTGCTGATGAATGCCAAGAGCGGGCTGTGTCCTGAGGACTGCGGCTACTGTTCGCAGTCCGTTGTCTCCACGGCTCAGATCGACAAGTATCCCCTCCTCTCTCGGGAGAGGCTGGTGGAAGGGGCCTTAAGGGCGGCCAACGTGCGGGCCCTACGTTACTGCATCGTGATCAGTGCCCGTGGCCCCACAGAGAGTGAGGTGGATACGATCTGTGAGGCCGTAAAGGAGATCAGGGAACGCACTTCTCTCGAGATCTGTTGCTCCCTGGGCTTGCTCAATATAGAACAGGCCAGGCGGTTAAAGCAGGCGGGTGTGGCGCGCATTAATCATAATCTTAATACCAGCGAGCGATACTATGAAGAGATCTGCAGTACCCATACCTATCGTGATCGTGTGGAAACGATCAGGGTGGTTCAGCGTGCAGAACTGGCAACGTGTAGCGGTGTGCTAGCCGGCATGGGCGAAGAGGATCTTGACCTTGTAGAGCTTGGACTGGCCCTAAACCGGTTGGATGTGGACTCGATCCCCGTCAATTTCCTAAACCCCATACCCGGAACACCCCTGGAAAATGTCCGTACCCTGTCGCCCCAGAAGTGCTTAAAGATTCTGTGTCTTTTTCGTTTTTTGAATCCAAACAAAGAGATAAAGGTGGGCGGGGGGAGAGAACTTCACCTTGGGAAGCTGCAGCCCTTAATGCTCTATCCTGCCAACTCGATCTTTGTGGGCGGGTACCTCACGACACCCGGTCAGGCCCCGGAGGAAGCTGTACAAATGATCGAGCGACATGGTTTCGAAGTGGAGGAAAGAATCGTTCATAACAGGGATCAGTCCTCGACGATCTCAAGGTTGTAAACCCTGCCTGACTTTGCGCCGGCGGCCTGAAGGATGGTACGCAATGCCGTGGCTGTCTTTCCCTCCTTACCGATGACCCGACCCATGTCTTCCTTGGCCACCCGGAGCTCAATGACTGTTACCTTGATTCCTATGACCTCCTTTGCGATAACCTTTTCGGGATTGCTCACAAGGAACTTAACAATATATTCCACGAGATCTCTCATCCGGCCTCCGCTTGTGGGTCCACCACAATTTCACAACTTGCCCTAAATCGGCAGAATCTTACCACAAATCATAATAATAACTGGATTCAAAAACCCTTGTCAATAAAAAACGACGCGCAATAGAAAAAATACATATTTCGTTAATAATGTCATTTTTCTTCTTGACATAGGGGTCCCGATTGTAGTAAAAAACTACTTGTGTCTAAAGGCATATTGAGCAGGATCTAGGGGGCAAGCGCCAGATGGAAGGCCGATGCTGAGGAGAAAAACTTCACATTTCTCAGTCAAAATGTATCTCTTAACGATGCGGCCAAGATGCCCATAGCCTGGGGTTGAGGCGGCTGGGCGGATCGGGCGCTTGGGGAGGGTAAAGATGAGGACCATTGCTATCGTCAATCAGAAAGGGGGTTGTGGTAAGACCACAACTGCAATCAACCTCGCGGCCTGCCTTGCCCTGGAACACCGCAAGACTTTGCTGATCGATTTAGACCCTCAGGCTCATGCGACTCTAGGATTGAATGTTCAGCCGGAAGGTGTGGTCAAGGGGATGTATGAGGTCTTGAGTGGTGATGTAGCGCTGGATGATGTGCTCATTAGCCTCTCTCCCAGCCTCTGGCTGGCTCCCTCTAACGTGACACTGAGTGCAATTGAACAACTTCTCGCAGGGACCCCCGATCGGGAACGTCAACTCCTCAACAGGCTGATCGCCCTAAGGACATCGTTTGATTATGCCATCATCGATTGTCCCCCCAATGTCGGGCTCTTAACCTTTAATGCCTTGATCGCCTGCGAGCGGGTGATCGTCCCGGTGGAGACCAGTTTCTTCTCGCTGCAGGGGTTGAGCAAGCTAGCCGAGACCGTTCAGATCATCGGGGAAAGGATCGGACACGAAATTGATGTGAAGGTCTTACCGGCCAAATTTGATCGGCGGACCAGTTATTCTAAGGAGGTCCTGGGAAAGATCTATGAGCGGTTCAAGGAGATTGCCTTTAATACCGTGATCAATCTCAATGAAAAGCTGAGGGAGGCCACCAGCCTGGGACTTCCCATCACGGAATATGCCCCGGATTCTACGGGCTTCAAGGACTACCTCAGTCTTGCCCGAGAGGTGATGGTCCTGGAGAGAGATGAAGAGACCCGCGTGGTCTCCCAGACTTTGCTGGGGCCCCTGGTAGTATGCGGGATTCTGTTCAGCGTGAGGGCTCCCCATGCGCGTGAAGTCAAATTGGCGGGAGACTTCAATCAATGGGTTCCAGATCGAGATGTCCTCACGCTGCGGGATGAAGAAGGTCTTTGGAAAAAGTTTGTGCTCCTTCCCAAGGGATCCTATCACTATAAATTTCTGATCGATGATGAGTGGAAGGAAGATCCCCATAATCCAATGGTCTCTAGCTCCGGGAATGGGTTGGTGAGTTCCCTGATCACAGTGGAGGAGGTCACCTTCCCGCTGCTCAGAACGGTGACCTCCGAGGGGAGTCCACTCAGCCCAAAGGCACAGAAATAAACAGGGTCTTTTAGAAAAACCTGCCGA
>DATECO010000172.1:0-6716 GCA_035286865.1 Nitrospiria bacterium
CAACCCCATTAGCTTTCGGTGGACCTGCCCGTAGGTCCTGATCCGGGCGATGGTCTCCTGCCCGACATAACAGCCCTTGGTGTAACTGATGGCCCTCTCCTCCAGGCCCGCCTCGGGCGGAAAGGTGTTCTCATCCATGTCCATCCCATATCGGGGGATCCCGGCCTCAATCCGGAGGCTTTCGAGGGCTTCAAGACCGACCGGCTTTATACCAAAACTCAAGCCCGTTTCGAGAATTTCCTTCCAAAGCATTGCAGCCCCCTGAACAGGGACTATAAGGTCAAAACCCTCCTCCCCTGTATACATTGATCGGACGATATAAACCTGATGGCCATGCCATTGGGTGGTGGTGCAGGAAAACTCTGAGTCCGCTTTAGGCGGATGCGGGAGGGCTGAGCCCAGTATTTTTTCCAGGAGCTGAGTGGCGAAAGGGCCATGAACAGCCAGATGGGCCAGGGTGTCGGTGAGATCTTCCATCTTTGCCTTTACGCCTAGCTTGTAGCGATTCAGGATCTGAACTGTTTTATCGGTGACCTCACGATCTAGGTCCATCAGGAGGGCCTCGTGAATCGCATAGACCTTGAGATCGGTCAACATTCTTCCCTTGGGATTGAGAATCGCGGCATAGAACCCCTGACCTTCCGTGAGCTTCAAGACGTCATTGGTGAGCAGGCCCTGCAGAAACTTGGCCCGGTCAACTCCGGTGATCAGGATGCGCCCTCGAAAAGAAAGATCTGTGATCCCCACCCTTTTTCGCACGGCCAGGTGTTCCCCTGTAGGATCTCCATAGTTTGCCGGGACTTCCCAATCCAGGACTGGTGTAAATTGAGCCCCCAGGGATCTGTGGATCTCGTGTATGGGTAAGGTCTTCATCGTTTTATATCATCTTATTAATTAATTCATCATGATCTGGATGCGCCTAAGGGCCTTTGTCGCCAGTGCATAGTGTGGATTCTCCTTAAGGGCATTCCTGTAGGCATCCATGGCGAGATACCACTCGCCCCTTTTTTCCCAGATCCGTCCCAGGTTAAAGTGCGGAAAATAGTGACTCTCGTAGCGTTTTGCTCTCGTGGCTTTCTCAAGCCACGGAATGGCCTCCTCCAGTTGGCCCTGCTCAATGAGGTAGGCCCCGATATCGTTATAAGGATTACCAAAGTCTGGATCCGTCGTGATGGCCTTGTGGCACTCCTCTATTGCCTCGTCATGCAGGCCCATGAAGCTGTAGGTCCATCCCAGAAAGGTGTGGGCCTCGGCGGTCGGGAAGACCTCCAGAGACTGCTTGTATAGTCCCACGGCGGTGTCCAGCTCCCCTTTCATCTGGTGTTCATAGGCCTTCAGAAAATGCTCGTAGGCCTGCTTCTTAGCTTCGCTGTCCAGTGGATAGAAATAAATATTTTCGTTGAATTTAAACTCCATCACACCCAACCCCTTCTTTAACCTTATCATACTTTCCCTTCTGCTAATTTTCAAGCCCAATAGTTTCATCCTTATGTTGTAAACAGACATTGTGACATTTTTCTTTGGCTCACCCTGGCCCTCACTGGCCGCACAAGTCGCAGGATTATACCGAGGCAACCTTGACGACCGTGGTGCAGCCTTCGGCAATCTAGGGTTGTTTGCGATGGGGAAGCGTAGCTCTAAGGTAGCGACGGTGCGTCTGGCGCTCAGGCCAGGGATCGCCATTCCAAGTGTGATACTATGTTTGCTCGCAGGACAGATTGCGTTCATTCTTTTGACTTTTGACGGGCATCGTTTTAATATGACCCAAGGTCGAAGTGGTTTACAGGCAGGTACGCTAGCCCTGCCTGCCGCCCGCCTGCCCCAGCCTGGCCGGCAGGCAGGGGACGGGTAGGGCAGGCAGGGAGGAAGCGATTCTCTGGTGGACGGCGATTATTCTAGGGGTCGTGGAAGGGTTGACGGAGTTTCTTCCCATTTCTTCCACTGGCCACCTCATCGTGGTGGGCCATTTCTTGGGCTTCAAGGGGGCCACCGCTGTAACCTTCGAGATCGTCATCCAGCTTGGAGCGATCCTGGGGGTGACCTTCTATCTGCGAAGTAAGATCCTTTTGCTTCTTAAAGGTGTCCTTGAGGGAGGTCCTCCCCGATCTTTTTTGCTGGGCATTGGGATCGCTTTCCTGCCGGCTGCTGTCGTAGGTCTATGGCTTCATGAGTATATTGAAATATACCTCTTTAATCCCATTACGGTTGCCGTGGCCCTCATCGTGGGGGGCGTGGCCATTCTGGTGGTGGAGCGATATCACCCCTCTTTCAGGTTGAGTGAGCTGGATCAAGTGGATCCACTTTCAGCGTTCTGGGTCGGGGTGGCCCAGGTCCTTGCCCTCTTTCCGGGTGTCTCACGGTCCGGGGCCACGATCATGGGCGGGCTCCTCGTGGGGATGAGGCGGGATGTGGCCACTGAGTTTTCCTTCTTTCTGTCCATCCCCACCATGCTGATCGCAACGACTTATGATCTTTATAAGAGCCGCGACCTTCTGGTGACAGATGATCTTCTGGCACTTGGCGTCGGACTGGGCATGGCCTTCCTGACGGCATTAGGTGTGGTGGCTGCCTTTCTCAGCTTCATCAAGACCCATACCTTTAAACCCTTTGCCTATTATCGGATTGTCTTTGGGCTGCTGATTCTTGGGGTTTTAAGTTGACAAGGACCCCCTTTTTGTTTTTATAATGCTCAATATCCAAAAAAGAGGGGGATTATGTTTAAGGTGATGAGGCTTATGTCAATGCTGTTGGTCTTGTTTGTGGCCACTGCTTGTAGCAAGGGGAGTGGGGGTGATCAGCCGTCCCCTGCCGTGGGCGGATCGGGGGCAGTGGCGGGTCCCATTAGCCCAACGACACCGCCTCCACCCGCAGGGGTTGCGGGGGAAACGATTTCAGGGACGATCACAGTGGAACCCTTGCTGGCTGGCAAGTTGGCTTCGGGTGATGTGATCTATATCATTGCGAGAGATGCAGATAGACCTGGGCCTCCTCTTGCCGTGCAGCAGGTTTTAAATGCCCAATTCCCTCTCCATTACACCTTAAGTTCCGCCGATTTGATGATGCAGGGGGCGAATTTTCAAGGAAAGGTCAATATTGTGGTCAGGTTGGATCGAGACGGTGCAGCCGGTCCTCCACAGCCTGGGGATATGGAAGGGGTCTTTGCAGGTAACCCGGCCACAGTGGGGGATCAGAAAGTGGACATCATCATCAACAAGATGTTTTGACAGTATAGGTCGTTATGAATATGTCCCGCTCCCGCAAGAGAGCAAAGGAGAATATGCGTTTTCCCTCTACATTTGGAGGGTCGGATAAGAGAGTCTCGGCCGTAGATCGGTGTGATCTATGCGGTGCTCCTTTAATCGACCTTCATTGTAAGTTAATCTGCACCCGCTGCGGATACAAGCGGGATTGTTCTGATCCCTAATCATAATTGTGGTCCATCGGCCTTCCCAACAGACCCACCAAAAATAAAAGGGATTCATACATTGTCTTATAAGAATTAAAACCGAATTGTCAGGGCGAGGCCGATAGCTATTTAAATTTAAAGGGGAACTCGATGATCGAAGACGATATGAAAAAACTGGGATACAACAAGGAAGAGGAATATTTCTATAAACAGAACAAGGAGCTGATTGAGAAAAAGCGAAAACAGCTTGACACCCAGCGGGCCGCGCAGCAGCGCCAGGAGGAAGTCGCTCAGCACTGGATGAAATGTCCTAAGTGCGGACATGAGATGAAGGAAGTGGATCTTCAGGGCATCAAGGTGGATCGATGCAGCCACTGCTCGGGGATCTATTTTGATCGGGGTGAACTTGAGCTCCTGCTGGAAAGTCGGGAGCCCAAAGGTTTTTTGGGCAGCTTAAAAAAGCTGTTCAAGTAGATTTTTTTAGGCCGAGCGTTTTTCCACAGAGGACTGCATCAGGCTGTCGGCCTGTTCGGGAACGAAGCCATCGTAGTGATTGCGTTCGGTGAGCTCCAGCACGGAATAGGCCTTCCCCTGCCTCACCTCGGCTGCTGTAAAGATTTGGCGTAGCCGGCTTCCACGGGCCCCGTCAATTTGCCCAGCAAACTGGATCTGCTTGGCCTTCATTGCGACGATAGCCGGTTCAATATCCGTGACCCGCACTGCGATGTGGTGGAGGATATGATCCCCAAAGGTTTTCACCCAGTCGGGGAGGAGGCTGGACTTTCCCCGTTCATCATCATAGGCCTGATCCACAAAAAGGGCGGGATACTCGTTCTTCCGATAGACCTTAGCCCACCATCCCTGATCAGGATATTCAATAAATTCATCTTTGTACTGGTAGCCTATCTTGAGAAATTCCAGGGCCTTTTGATCCACATTGTGGCATCGAATGGTGATGTGATCGATGATGGGGCTCCACCCTTCCTCTTTGGCCACCCTCAGATAGACCCGGGCAGCCTCGTTCTGGTCAAAATACTGCTTCAGGAGGCCTTGGATCAGGGGCTCCCGGTAATTAGAGATCACCTGCTTGACGACTGAATCCACCACATTCTCCTTAGAGGTAGTGTGATCCCATCGAAGTTTCTGTGTCTCATTATACCCTGCTCTGTGTCATCCGGCAAGGCCACCTACCTGGCTTTGCCGATATGGTTGTAGTCCCTGCTTTGCCAAAGACGACGGAGGTGGGGACAGGATCTGAGAAGACAGGTAAACGACACGGCCACGCCAATCTGTGATTGAATCCTTTGAAATACTAGAGGTTCCTACAAAAATCCAATTCGTCATTCCCGAATGGTTTTATCGGGAATCCAGAATTCAAAAATCAATATCTTATGGATTCCCGCTTTCGCGGGAATGACAATCCATTGCGGAGTATGACGTGATCGTGACCTAAACCTGATGACATTATCCAAAAAATTTGGTATTTATATAAAGGCTAGATCAGAGGAGGCCATCTGGCATCAGCCGGACGGACTCGAGAGACAGATTACCCATGAACCCTCTCGCGATGGAACGTGAAAAGAAGACACTGAAAGTTCATGTCGGTGAACCCTTCAGAATCACTCTCTGGGAGGATCGGACTCATGGCCACAGTTGGCAACCCCACTTTGATTCCACTCCCGTTCAACTGGTGGATGATGATTATGTCCGGACTATTCATGTGGATACCGCTGACTTTGGCAAGCGGACCTTTGAGTTTGTCTGTAATGAAGCGGGTCGATTCGAGATCGTCTTTGAAAAACGAATCGGCTGGAAGTTCTCGGCAGAGGATCGCAAGGTCTTTCTGATCGAGGCCTCAATCTGAGGTAAAGATCCCATCTTTACCACCCGATATCTTTCTGTAGGAGTTACAGCCAATGGCCTTTGTCAAGAGACTGAGTTGTGATATAATGGCGTGAATCATCACAACCGTAATCCAGTTGAGGTCGGCGCCTGAGACTGAATTGAATAGAATAGAAAGGAAGGCACTTCATGGCAGAAATTCAGTGTAAAAAGTGTGGTAAACTGGGCCCACCCAGCTATGGCGTGGCGTACGGGGGGAAGCTGGGAGAAGAGATCAAGACCACCATCTGCAATGACTGCTGGAATGAGTGGATGGGTCAGTCTGTTAAGATCATCAACGAACTTCGCCTGAACCTCAAGGACGCCTTCAGCCGGGAGATGCTGACCAAACATATGAAGGAATTTCTAAATCTGCAGGGGACTACGCCCTCTCCTTAGACCATACCCCGCTTCATTTATCTGTGGGGGCCCGTGCGGCTACAGAGAGAAATGTCCTCCGATGCCCCCACACCCCAGCCCGTCACTGGCCAAGCCAGATGACGGTCTATCATTCAATCTTAACAACAATCTCCTGAGGTAGCAGGGAGAGCAGGTGGAGAAAGGCCCGATCCAGATAGGTCGGATCCTTGGATTCCAGGGTCAACATCACCTGGTACTCTGGATGTCTCAATACCGGGTAGGAGCCCAGCCCCAGACAAGGGTACAGCCTGTTTACGGCAAGGAGGTGCTGGGCAATTTCCAGTTCAGGAGAATCTACAAAGATCTTTTTGAGGAAGAAGGGGGTGGACCTGAACTGTTCTTTGAGGGCATCAAATTTCTTTCTAAGGATTTCAGGGATGCCCGGGAAAATATAGATATTCGAAATGGCTACGACTGGATAGCGGAGGCCCTCAGCCATGATCAGTTCTGCCCCTTCGGGGACCTCTGTCATTTTGAGCATCGCATCGGTGAGCGGTGGAGGATGAATGTCTTGGACGAGGGCAAGGAGAGAGGCGTTACGGATGACATCTTTCCCAAGTCCTCTGGCGATCCCGGCGACTGTGACGTCATCATGCGTGGGGCCCACCCCACCACAGGTGAAGATCAGGTTGTACTGCCCGACCCAGGAGCGGACCTGCTCTGCGATGACCTCTTCATCGTCGGGGAGCACCACCAGTCGTTTAACGTCCACCCCGAGGCTTCGGAGTTCACGGCATAGATAGGGAGAGTTATCATCTTTGACCTTTCCGGACAGGATCTCATTCCCGATGATTAAAATACCTGCCGTTTTTTCCATAACTCATCCGCTCCCCCCCTCCACCCCCGTGCACAGGCTGGCTGGGCCGGACGCTCACTTTGAGCAACTTCATCAGGTCGAGAGTTCCTCAGCAAATGGCTAACCTCCGAGCAGATCCATCGTGTCCTGAAGACTCTTCGTGATACAGGTGAAGATTGGGGTGTCCCGCAAGGTGTAGAGCCTCCCCTGGGT
>DATECO010000173.1:0-4105 GCA_035286865.1 Nitrospiria bacterium
AGGGTTTGCTTGACGCGCAACTTATTGAATTTATGGTGGGCGATGCTGGGATTGAACCAGCGACCTCTTGCGTGTGAAGCAAGCGCTCTACCACTGAGCTAATCGCCCGTGAGACGCTATTCTATCCAACCGCCTAACACCTGTCAACTAAAGATGGACTGTCCTTGAGCCAATGATAAGGGGCGTTCAGCCATGAGGTGAGATGGCTGACATAAATCGTCATGCATTGTTCGGAAATGTGCAAGCAAGGGGAATGGTCTGTTTTATCTACAGCCAGACTTTAGCGATAAATCTGTTTAAAAATACAGTCAAATCATAGGCAGATATGCTTCCCTATAGAGGACGCTGAGGCCCCGATATCATGGCCCGAGTTTTGCAGATTCCGTATGGGTTGCTAAGAAACTAAGCCATGAAAGCCAAACTCTATGCCTAAGGAAACCATCCTGGTCATTGAAGATGACCCCAAGATCCGGATGCACTGTCATGAAATTCTGACCTCGAAGGATTATCAGGTCATCACCATCAGGGACTGTGAGTCGGTCATCAAGATTGCCCTGGAAACACCCCCCAATCTCTATCTGATAGACATTGACATGCCTGGCGTGAATGGCTTGGATCTGTTAGAGAGGATCAAAGGGATCCATCCAGAGGTCCTGGTAATCATAACTACCGGAAGACTGACGAATGAAAATCTCCTGCGCGCCCTCCATCTCGGCGTGAAGGGTTTTATGGTAAAACCCTTTAGGGACGAAGAGCTCCTGGACAGCCTCAAGAAGATCTTGGAGGACGATCGTTTGTTGAAGGCCAGGATCCAATCCCGTGTCCTCAATCCCCTGTTTGAGATCAGTGAGAGCTTCCTCTCGGAGATCGACCTGGGGGACATTCTGAGGCGGATCGTAGAGCTTGCCAGGCAAGAGACCCATGCAGACCTGGTCACCCTGATGCTGATGGATCCCAAGTCCTATGGGTTTAACACAGCCATAACGATTGGGGGGATCCAGGGCGAGCTGGAGGCGGAAATCAAAAAGATCCAGTCCCAACTCGCCGAATGGGTGACCACTCACAAGGAGCCCTTGGTTATTGTGGAGGGTCTTGACGCCCATGAGTGGATTCAAAAGGTCACGGCTGAGCAAGGGATCTCGTCCTCTATCGGCCTCCCCCTTCTGAGAAAAGACAAGGTTATCGGGGTTCTGCACATGTGCAAAAAGGAGGGGACCCCTTCGTTTACCCAGAATGATCTGGAGTTGGCCACCGTCCTTTGCCGTCAGGCCGCCGTTTTGATCGACAATGTCCGATTATTTGACGAGGTGAACCGCAAGGCTCGGGATCTGGAGGAGGCACAATTTGATGCCATCAAGGCCCTGGCCGAGGCCCTGGAGACCAAGGATGCCTACACCCGGGATCATAGTGACCGGGCCCTCCAACATGCCGTAGCCGTCGCGGAGAAGATGGGATTATCCGATCTACACAAGGAGAGGCTCAAATATGCCGCGATCCTACATGATATTGGCAAGATCGGTGTCCCAGAGCAGATCCTGAACAAGCCCGCCAAGCTGACCGAGGAGGAATACGAGATCATGAAAACCCATCCTGAAAAGGGTGCGGAGATTATCAAACACATTAAGTCCCTCGCGGCAGTGGTCCCCCTGGTCCTTTACCACCAAGAACGCTATGACGGGAAGGGTTATCCCACAGGACTGGCTGGGGACAAGATCCCTATTGAGTCCAGGATTGTCTCGGTGCTGGACGCCTTTGATGCAATGACCAGCGATCGGGTCTACCGAGTCTCCCCTGGCCGAAAGTTCGCTGTTGAGGAGCTTAAACGCTTTGCAGGAACGCAGTTTGATCCCGATGTGGTGCAGGCCTTCCTGGACGTGATCGGTGAGGCCGGCGGCTTAAACCAGGGTAATCAGTATCGCCCCAATGACCCTGAAAAAACCGCCCACCAAGCGCTCCCGAATGTGCCCTTTGTGAAACACTAGATAGCCATCAAAATCAAGTCAGACCTTTCAGTCGTAGACATAGGAAAAGATCCCTTTAATCACCAGGTCATCGCTATGATCCGTGAGGCCAAATCCCACCCCCGTTTCCACCTCCACGTGCATCGGCAGATCCATTTTGAGTGTGGGGAAGATAAAATGCTCCTGATCATCCAGTTTCTTAAAGTTGCCGATCTCTCCCATTTCGCCAAAAAATTCCAGACCCAGCTTCAAAGCCTCTAAAGCCTTCAAATAGACCCCCATGGCATATTCAAACTCCAAACCCTCCTCCACACCCGTACTGCTCAGATTCTTGTCAAAGATGGGGTTTAATCTCACTTGAACAGGTCCCACGTTTTTTTCCAGAATGATCCTGGCCTCCAGGTGTTCATTCTCCCTGTAAGAATGAACGGGGAGGTAATATTCCAGATAAATCGCAGGATCCAGAAACCGTTGGGCTGGTTCAAACAAGCGATACCTCAGGAAGACAGCCCGGCTCTGAACATACTTAAAATCCTCGCCGCTGGGCTGCTCAAAGTCGGCATAATAGGCCAGGGTCCAGCGGTCCGTGACCCCGTACTCGATCTCCGCCGTATGACGCCATAGCCCATCCTTGTCTACCGGCTTTCCGAAGTAGCTATAGTCTTGGTTGGCCCTGGCAAAATAGTCCACCCAGTAGACCAATTCCACCTCGCCTTCATGAGGCGTTTTGTATCCATACACCTTAAAATCCCGGGCCTCGGCCACGTTGATCCCTGTTACATTCAATATCGCCAGCGATATTGCCACAAAGAGAATCGTCTTCGTCAACTTTCGCATCTCTCCCTCCGTTGTGAGTGGGTTTAACCAATCATCATCTCGGACACACTGAGACTCTTAAAAAGCACCGTATGGGTTGCAGTTAGCCTGATCTCCACGCGGGTGCCCGGTGCATACACGGCGACGGAATGCTCACTGCTGTGTAGGATCTGCCCAGAGGGCAGGGAGACCCTATAGAGATTCTCGGAACCCCTGAACTGGCGAGAGACTACCGTACCCATCCCCTTGGACTCCGGGACCAGGTGGATATCGTCCGGTCGGATCATCACCACAAGCGAGGCTCCCTCGGGGTAGCCGATCTCATTAGAGAACTGGCCGATCTCACTGTGGATGAGACCATCGGACTCCACACTCCCCGGCAAAAAATCGGCATGGCCCACAAAGTCCGCCACAAAGGGTGTGGAGGGGGTGTGATAAATTGCTTCAGGGGTATCTAGTTGCTCCAGCCTTCCCCCATTTAGGACCGCAATCTGGTCCGCCATGGCAAAGGCCTCCTCATGATCGTGGGTCACCAGAACCGCCGTAGTCCCGATCCTCTTGAGAATCTGCTGGACCTCATACCGCATCCTGGACCGCATATCAGGGTCCAGGTTACTGAAAGGCTCATCCAGCATGACCACAATGGGATTGGGCGCCAGGGCACGGGCTAGTGCCACCCGTTGCTGCTGTCCGCCAGAAAGTTCGTGCGGATAACAGTGCTCAAATCCTGTAAGTCCCACAAGGGTGAGGACCTCCACGACTTTCCGCCGCCGTTCGACCGCACTCGTATGGTGTAGGCCGAAGGCCACGTTCTGCGCCACGCTCAAGTGGGGAAACAGGGCATAGTCCTGAAAGACCATCCCCACCCCCCGTTTTTCAGGGGAGATATAATGATCGGGCCGGCTCACCTCACGGCCTCCCAAGAGAACCCTCCCCCGATCTGGAATCTCAAAGCCTGCGATCAGCCGGAGCAGGGTGGTTTTGCCGCTTCCGCTGGGCCCCAAGATTGCCAAGACCTTCCCCTTATCCACTTTAAAGGAGATATCATAGACCGCCGGCATCTTACCGCCGGGATAGGTCATGGTGGCCTGGATAAGCTCGATAATCGTCATTCTAAAAGTCTCTGTTGGCGTGTTTCGTTAACAGCATAATGGGGAATAACCCCGCCAGGACTAGTGCCACAGCGGGCAATGCGGCGCGTTCCCACTCCCCTTCGGAAGTCATTTCAAAAATCCTCACGGACAAGGTGTCCCAACCAAATGGACGGGTCATCAAGGTGATGGGCATTTCTTTCATCACATCCACAAATACCAGTGTGGCAGCCGTCA
>DATECO010000174.1:0-2510 GCA_035286865.1 Nitrospiria bacterium
ATTAGATGGCAATCGAAATTCCTCGATATCACAAAGAGATATCGTCAAGTTCATCGACGTGGATAGACTCCTCACAGAAAAGAGGGTGTCCAGGTAGGACAGTTTCTTGTCTAATCGAATGGACAGCCATAGGAGAGAAAAACTCTTCGAGGCTAGAAATTCAAGAGGTATTTCAAAGATTTTAAATGGGCTTGGATATGTGTCCAGAAGGATTGACATCGAATGACCTATTTTTGACCTACGCTATCTCCCCTGTGTCGGCCCACCCCATGCAAGGCATAGGGTGGGCCGAGATCATTTAAAAAAGCAGACGCAGGGGTAAATTAGAAGTTGACCATCAGCTCACCCAAGGCCCGGTAATCCGTGGCCTCATTGGAGTCCTTCTGTGTGATGTCCCCCTCCACCGCAAGCCTCAGATAGTTTTGGAGGGCCCGGACATAGCCCACCGTCCACTTCTCCGTACGGTCATTAGCCGCATTATCATCCGGGTCCACAAAATCGTATCGGCCCAGGACGGTGAAACCCGGACCTTCAAGGTAATGCTCCAGCTCCACAAAGAAGGTATTCCCCTGGACATTGCCGCCGAGTGAAGAGGGGGCCCTATCCTGGCTTCGGACATACCCCCCCATCACCTCAAAATTTCCACCCAGGAGATTCGGAAAAATCTTGTTGCCTGTCGCCGCGTAACGGGCAAAGCTGGCCCGCTGGCGGGTCGCCACGACTGGGCTATCATACCAGGTGCCCCAGTAGCCGATAAGACTCACCCCTGAGGCCAGCTCGTCGCAGATATGCTCAAAGGCTATGGCGTAGTCCTTGGCAGTATCAGTATCTCCTCCGGTACCCGATCCATTCGGATCGACTCCGTTGAGGAGTTGGGCAATTAGCCGGGACTTTTTAAAGACATGGGTCAATTCAAGGCCCCGCTGGTCTTTACCTAGTGTGAACTCAACGACCGGAGTGAGCTGCGCATCTCGAATCAGAGGCGTACTGATTCCTGTCGGCCGATCAAATCCCCCGAAGCCTACCCGAGACAGAGTGTGAAATTGCCCGAGTCGGAAGGTGCTGTAGTGGTCGGGCTGGCCAAAGACCCCACCGATAGAGGCCACCAGCCCGATATCATCGCTGGCCTCCCACTCCAGCTCGGCAAAGGAGCTAAAATTCTTGCTCAGGGCCCCTGCATAAAAGAAGGTGGTGTCATGCCACTGAAATTCACTCGTGACCGCCTGTCCCTCACGGTCCCTGTAGTCATAGCGGGCCCGACCTCGAACAGATAGAAAGTCGCCCACTTTGGAGATGTCCTGGTCCTTGTTAAATTCATCCGGCATCCTGAATCCTGCCCTGCGAAACTCATGTCCAAGAGAATTAAGTCTGGGGACGTTGGGGTAGTGGCACATCGAACAATCGGCGTTATATTTCCGGGCAAAGGCCGGGATCGCTTGGGCTGGCGCCGGAAGGAAGCTCTCTAATAGCCAAGCCATAGCCATCACAGAAAAAACCCATAAAACCTTCCTGAAGAGCCATCTTTTCTCCATAATATCCTCCCATGTGTTAGGTTAATTGTTTGGTTGATTCAACCCCCTTTTATTTCTTCAGAGACAGCAGGTATTCCACCAGGGCGGTGAGTTCCTGCTCTGTGGCCTTTACCGGCATCATCTTGGCCCCGGTCACCGTTCCCTTAGGATCCTTGAGGAACTTTTTCAGCCAGTCGCCGTCGCGTTTGGTTCCCACATCCGCCAGATCCGGACCCACCTTGCCACCCTGCCCCCCGATGGCATGGCACATCCCGCAACGCCTCTCCTCATACAGCTTCTTTCCCTCCTCAAGCCCGGACCCTGCGGCCGGCGCTACACCGTACACCATCATGCCTAACAAGACCAATCCCATCCAACCGACACGCGTGATTATCTTCATACAACCTCCTTTCTTTGATACAACCTTATCTCCTGATCTTGATCTGATATCCAATGGCCCGACGCAGGAGCCTGGCCAGATATTCCTCTTTCTTTTCTCCTTCCTGCCACGATCGAACATGCGGGATAGGGACGAAGATAGGCTGAAGGCTGTCCTCCATCCGCCTCTGGAACCTTTCGGGCATGGCCTCAAGATAATCTTCATTGAACAAAACCACGCCGGGCTGTCTATTCTCAAGCAGCTCTGACAGTAGACGGCCGGCCTCATCCGCCTGTGGGGCTATGATGGCCTCGATGCCGGCCAGCCTGAAGCCCATCGCTGTTTCGGGATCGGTCAGAGCAACAATCCGCGCCATTCAATAAACCCCCAAGCTTTCAGGCTACAGGAAACAGGAACGTATCGCCCCTTCCCTGTCCCCTGCTACCTGTTACCTGTCTCCTGTTACCTCATATGTCACATCACCAGTAAGGAACGGACATCTTCAGAATACATCCCATAGGCCTTGGCCCTCAGGATCATCCGAAGATTGCCCACCTCATGATATTTCTGTAAAAGATAGCCGACCAATAACCCGATGCCCAGGGGATCGGAAGAACCCA
>DATECO010000175.1:0-5469 GCA_035286865.1 Nitrospiria bacterium
TTAAGTCGCGCGCACGAGGAGCAGCGACTGGCGGCAGGGCGTGCCACACTGACGCGATTTTATGAGGTGGAGGAAAGGCGCAGGGATATGCCCTCCTATATCGAAAAGGATTTTACCTTCATGCTGGAGAATAATCGTGTCCAGGGCCGCTGGGACCGGATTGATATGAACGACGACCAGGTGCGGATCATCGACTATAAATCGTCCGAGGTCAGGGATCAGAAGGAGGCCAACAAGAAGACTAAAGAGAGCCTACAGCTGGCGATCTATGCCATGGCCTACAAGGAGCGCTTTGGCCGCCTCCCGGATGAGGTAGAGCTAAGATTTTTGGAGTCCGACCTCGCAGGAAACGCGGTCCTTACCGAAAAGGATCTTGAAAAGACCCGAGAGAAGATCCGGGAGGCGGCTGCGGGCATCCGGGCCCGAGACTATACTGCCCAACCCACCTACCTGGCCTGCCAGTATTGTGCCTATCGAGAGATCTGCCCCAAAACTGCCTACGGTAGTGAATCTTCTATATGAATTTACCCTGAGATTTGGTGATTTGCAATTCGCTTAACCAATTTTTCAATAAGCCATCCAACAAAGAATCCAACTGGCATGATTACTACGCTTTGCCAAAAGGGCATCGTCAAAAGGGCAATCGAGTCAGTTGATGAACCTGGCAAAAAGAAGACTTGAATATGTATCGCTATATCAACTCCTAAAATTAATATCCCCCCCCCGATAATTGCTCCGAGACTTTTACTTTCGGCTTTCAAAGCAGCTACATAATAGGCTCCATATGGAAATATCGCCCACAACACATACCATATGTTCGGACTACCCCCTTTGAGTTCTGTAACTGAAGCTAACAAGACTCCAGACAAAACTATAACGTATTTGAATGGTTTTGCGGATCTGTCACCCTTCACAAATTCTCCTGAATCAGTTCATACAGCAATTTTTTCGAGCTGTATCGAAGTATGCTTGGCCTCTAGCAAACACATGACCATGAAACAAGGCAGTACGGGTTTGCAGATTGGATTATAGCTTGCATAACAGAAACTTGGCATTGAATTTGAGAAGGGCCCAGGCCTGGGGAGGTCAGCTCTCTAATCATCTTTTTCGGCATCCTTATCTTCTTCAGACTTTTCCCCAGGACCCAGTTGATCCCGAAGATACATGGCATTAAACTTTAGCAGCCCGTAGCCTTCGGCGGTAATAAATTTCTTCTCCTCCCCCTTTTTCCATTTTTCAGGAGCTTTGACCTTCTCTACTTCATGTTCCTTGGTTTCCTTGAACTGAGCCTCGACCTTGTTGATGAAGGATTTTAGCTTGCCTCTGGCCGAGGGGATATTGTTGGCCAGGAGTTTTTCTTTGACCTGATCCAGTTTCTTATCCAGTTCAGCTATAAACTTTGGCCCTCCAATCCAGCCCAGGGTCTGAGATTGGTGCTTGAGGTCCACGAGGTAGCTTAGGAAGTCTAAAGCCACGAAGTTTGCAGGCGGTGCCGTGGGGCCGATGGTTTTGCCTTTGGCACTTTCAGACGCTTTGAGTGCAGCCAGATCTTTCTTATATCTCTCAAGATCCTCGTCAGTTTCATTTGGGGGGACTATAGGAAGATGGTCATACTCGAGATGCGGTTCAGCGGTAAATGTCCTGATCCCTGGGAGACCCCGGCTGGTAATCTGATACCCACTTACAGATTGACCTGGAAGCATTCGAAAGGATTCACCTGCATTGCCCCATCCTACTGTACCGAGAACGGATAGTCCACCGATCCAATTTGGAGGAGATTGAACCCCAACGGGGATCATCGGTACTATAGGAATACCTGGCACGCTCTGCTCTAGGATGGCCTTAGACGACTGTTCAAGATAGCCAGGGCCATTCACTAATCCTTCATCACTCAGCTCCAAGCCACCTACAGGTTTAGAGATGTCAATATCAATAAGCCCTACTTGCCCTGTATTTGTGGAAGGGTTCGTGACAGTATAGGTGTATCTGAAAACACCACTTTCACGCGTGAGTCTTACCTCCCCATTGATAATGACGGTGTTTAAAGACTGAGGTTCTTGAGATAAGATGGGATAGGTGATGGTGAACCCGAAGAAGAATATGAACAGTAGTTGAGAAGCTATTTTTATGATCATTTTATCTGTCCTCCATAAACTCAGGGCGACTCATAATGAATACAATCTGGACAATTCACATTCTCGGGCTCGGGGATTCGTGTGAGGAGCCATCCTGTCGCAATTCGGTTTAAAATGTCCTGATCCACTCTCTCGAACTGCCCTCCGACACCTTGAGCATTGCGATCTACATCCACACTCTTTCCTACTCGATGCCACTTGTGTCCCCTAACAGGGTGTCCGTTTTTTCGGGGTAAGATCAGGTATAGTTATTTGCATTTAGACGTCTTTCGATCTTTGTGAGAGCACGATCCCATACGGGATGGCTCATGCGCAATTGCCTCACTCGACCCACTATCCGGCTCACGGTAGACTCCTCGACCTCACACTGTTTCGCTAATTCCTTTAAGGACAGTCCCCCTCGCTCACGCCCTAAATACATCATCAACGCCCGCTCCGGATTAGAACGATTGCCCGTCCTCAAATCCACCCACCTCGGCAGGACGCTGCCCACACCTCTCTGGATTGCCTCCCAACTCGGCCGGGACTCAAGATGCCTTCGAGCCGGAACTTCTCGATCTCTCCCCTGGCCCACCCTGCCCCGAATCCTTTCAATAAATGGCTCCCCTCCCAATACCACCTGACCGATCACTTTGTCCCACGGCCGCTCAACGCCCTTTTGTATCCCCTCCTTCACATACCGCTCATAGGCCCCTTGGGCCCTCTCAAGATTACTCCCAAAATAGGCCAATACCTCCTGCCGGGTCAACCACCCAGGACAGCCCACTCCCCCTATGAACGCCCGGTAGCTGCTCCACGGATACCACCCTAACCCCACAGCCCTTTTCGCTCGATGAGGATTCAGATGAATATATCGCGAAAGCTCCAAAAGATAACTCTCCTTATCCACCAGGATTGCTTTGTAGCGGCCTTGGAATAGATGCCCCACTCGCCGATGGGTGCGGTTAAAGTAAGAAGTGTAAACCCCGTTTAGATGCCTCATCGCAAGCGATAAAATCGCCTCCCTCGTCTCCAGCAGTAAGTGATAGTGATTCGTCATCAAGACATAGGCATGCAGTATCAGCCGATAGCGCTCTATCGCATGGGCCAGGATGCCCAGAAAGGCTCGGCGGTCATCATCTGTGCGAAAGATGTCTTTCCGCTCATTGCCACGGGCAGTAATGTGATAAAGCGCCCCGGAAAATTGTAATCGCAGGGGACGGGCCATCTCTCCCTCCTTTAGACAATGAACTGATCGAGAGTATCAGAAAAGTCCTCCTAAAGTCAAATTAATAGACCTGACCCTATAACATACTTGTGCCCACCGTCCAAGATCAGGAGCTCATCACCACAAGGAGTACTGGTGTGACCTATTGGGAGGGAAGCGTGAAGGTTACGGGAACTCTGAACGGGCAGCCCACCACCGGAAAAGGGTACGTTGAAATGACAGGCTATGCAGGATCACTGAAGAAGAAATTCTAAATCTTGCCTAAAATTCCGGTCCGCCACTGGTACAGGATCAATCGGATTCCCCCGACGGAGTAGATGTATTTTAGTGAAATGAGATATTTCAGGATATAGGCAATCCAACCGAAGGCCCGCAGTCTTCCCACCACGGCCACAGCCGCTCCCTTGCCGAGCGAGATGACGGCACCCGGGGTGTGAGGGACGAAAGGAAATGTCTTACGCTGCATGAAAAATTTGGCCAGCCAACGCGCCTCATTCACAGCCAGCCTTGCCGAGGCCGCACACGCCCTACCCGTGTGGGGATGGATCACCAGCGAGCAGTCCCCGATGGCATAAACATCCTCTTGACCCTGTGCCTGGAGGTATCCATTCACTACGATCCGCCCCTTGGCATCCACCTTTAGTCCGGATTTCTCGAGTAGACTGTGGCCGCGGATCCCGCCGGCCCAGATCAGGCAACGGGTAGGCACCTGCTGTCCAGAGGCGAGGTGGATGCTGTCTTTTTCTACCCGTACGATCGGATCCCCTAGATGGATAACCACTCCCCTCTTTCTCAATACCTTTTCTGCATACTGGGAAATACGGGGATGAAATCCAGGTAACAGCCGCCCTCCTGCCTCTATCAGGTGGAGCACGGTGGCCTGTTCGGGAAGGTCAAACTGCCTGCACCAGCGAGGGAGTTCATCCGCCAGTTGACCTGCCACCTCCACCCCTGTGGACCCGCCACCCCCCACCACAAAATGGAGAGGAAGTTTGGAGCCTTCATCTCGCACATACTGATAAATCACCTCCTGGAAATGTTCCCAGGCACGACTGGCAAGCTGCATTGTCTGGACTTCAAAGGCGTGCTGACGCAGGCCTGGAATCCGGGGCGTGGGGATATCAAAGAAGTCGGTTTCCCCACCCAGGGCGATCACGAGGCGGTCGTACTCTAGCTCACCCTGATCGGTCAACACCCTGTGTCTGGGAAGGTCGAATCCAGTGACCCGGGCCTGCCGGAAGGTAATCGATCTGCCCTGCAAGATTTTCTCGAGTGGAATCGAGGCCCGATCCTGTATGATGGATCCCGAGGCTACCTGGTGTAGCTCCGTCACCAATTGGTGGACAGGAAACTGGTCCACCAGGACCGCCTCACCAGATAAGCGCCCTTTGCGTATGCCCTTTTCCAGATCCTGGACCAGCCTGATACCCCCATAACCAGAACCTAATATAAGGATTTTAATGGGAATTTCCCTCCTTTCTGGCTACACTCTACCAGATGGATTTTCAGGGGTCAAGCTGATAAATTTGACCCCAATTCTCGAAATATCTATAATGTTTTACTGTCCTTCTGCATAGACCTGTAAATCCTCAGTTGGATAGGCTATGGAACAGCATGAGACGATAGACGAAAGCCCAGCTATTGAGCAAAAGATCCTTGAGATCATCCGCGAGCTCGTGGCTGAGCTGGGAGCTGACCGGGCCGTCAGGGCAGTGGCGCTGGATGCCTCACTGGATCGAGACCTGGGTCTCGGCAGCCTGGAGCGGGTCGAACTCCTTCTTCGGATTGAGAAGGTCTTTTCGGTCCATATCCCAGACCAACTGGTAGCTGAGGCCGAGACACCCAAAGACCTTGCCCTTGCAATCCTCCACGCCGAAATCCCGAAGCTGAAGATAGCCCGTGAACTTCACCCCCCGATTGGGGAAGCTACCCGGGTCCCTACATCGGCCAAGACCCTGGATGAGGTCCTACGCCAATATGCCGAGGCTGAGCCTGATCGGCCCCATATCTACCTTCAACAGGATGAGTCCGCCTTAGGCGGAGAGGAGCAGACAATCACTTACGGCCAACTTCTTGAGGCTGCCACCGCCTGTGCGAATGGCCTCTGGGACCGGGGTCTCAAACAGG
>DATECO010000176.1:0-11085 GCA_035286865.1 Nitrospiria bacterium
TAAGATAAGGATAAAGCGAGCCTCTGGCTTGGCCAGTCCGCCTAAGGCGGAGAGCGCGGGGCGTGGGGGCATCGGAGGACCAGCATCTTGGGTCGCCGCACGGGCCCCCATATAGAAAAGGTCAGGGTCGGGTCATCGCGCTGGACCTCAATGAACGGATGCTGACCTTGGGGAGAAAAAAAATTGCTGGGCAGGGTTTGAACGATCAAATCACCTGCCTGAGGGGTCATGCTGAATGGCTCCAGTTCAAGGATCACAGCTTTGATCTTGTGACGGTGGCGTTCGGGATACGGAACTTGGACGACATCCACAGGGCCTTTGCAGAAATCTACCGGGTTTTAAAACCAGAGGGACGGTTGATCTGTCTTGAATTTTCACGCCCTCTATCCAGATGGCTTCGAAGGCTGTATGACTTTTATTCCTTTAAGCTCCTGCCTTACATCGGCACCGCGATTTCGGGAGACAAGACAGGAATCTACCGATATCTACCCGCATCGATCCGCCAGTTTCCGGATCAAGAAGGCCTCAAACAAATGCTACACGACGTCGGATTTAGGAAAGTGGAGTACATTAACCTAACCGGTGGCATTGTGGCCATCCACGTGGGGTCGCGATAGATCGTGCGGAAAGATGAACTGGATCGGTAATATAATCCTCCTCTGTTTTTTCCTCTCAGGCGCAAGCGGCCTCATCTATGAGGTCATCTGGCTGCGCATGTTGGTGCTGGTCTTTGGCTCCACCACCCTGGCGGTGAGCACTGTACTGGCCGCCTTCATGGGTGGCCTGGCCCTGGGCAGTCTTTGGTTTGGAAGGATCATCGACCGCTGGCGGCGCCCCCTGTACACCTACGGCATCCTGGAGGGCTGCATAGGGCTGTATGGATTGTTGGTCCCTCTGCTGTTCCCCCTCTTGGTCCCCCTCTATCAGATCACCTGGGACCTCTTTAACCCCTCTATTTATGTATTCAACCTCATCCGGTTTGTCCTGGTGATGGCCGTCCTGCTGATCCCTACCACCCTGATGGGGGCCACCCTTCCCGTTCTTGCAAGCTCCTATGCCGGCCGAAAGGAGCCATCGGAACGCCGGATCGGCCTTCTCTATGCCTTTAATACCTCCGGGGCTGTGCTGGGGACATTCGCCACGGGTTTTATCCTGCTTCCCTCCCTGGGAGTTCAGAAGACCACTCTGATCGCGGCCACTCTCAACCTCCTGCTGGGCCTTACTGTGGTATGGATATCTCAGCGGAAGTCGCATCTCATCGGGCCATCGATGATGAAAACGGATAGGGATCACTCCTATGAGGATCTGGGCCAGCCGGAACCCTCCTTCGCCGCCATGGCTTTTAAGAATCCCCCGGAGGAACGGTCCTCGGGGGGGATTGCCATAGGGCTGACCTTAGCGGCCCTCGCCATTTCAGGATATACTGCATTGGTTTATGAGGTAGCCTGGACAAGGGTGCTATCGTTGGTGCTCGGCTCCTCTGTCTATGCCTTCAGCACCATGCTGACCACCTTCCTCCTGGGACTGGCCCTGGGCAGTCTCCTCTTCACCCAGATCCTCAACCGGATCAAGTGGCCTATCGGGACCTTTGCCGTCGTCCAGATCGGGATCGCCCTGGCCTGCTATGCCACCACGGCCCTCCTTCAAAAACTCCCCTATTTCTTCCTACAGGCCATGGCCTGGGGATTGCCCTCCTTCCAGGATCATCCCGACTGGTTGATCATGGCCCTGTGGTTTGCCGCCGCATTATTGATTATGATCATCCCCACCCTCCTCTTCGGGGGGACCTTCCCGCTCGTGGTCAAGATCTACCATCTGTATTCCCATAAAATGGGTCGAACCGCAGGCGATGTCTATTCGATCAATACCTTGGGCGCCATTTCAGGAGCCTTCCTGGGTGGGTTTATTCTCATCCCATCCCTTGGGCTTCAGTCGACCCTCCTGATGACCATCCTTGTGAACCTTGCGATAGGGTTGCTGCTCATCCTGGCGGCACCGTTTCGGAGGACGAAGCTCCAGCGGATCATCGGATTGTCCATCCTTGTATTGGGCGCGGGTGTGTTCTGGATCAAGATCCCTTGGAACCCAACGATGATGACCTTCAATCTCGGTATTGAGTATCCACGTTATCTGGAAGTGATTAAAGACCTCCAGGGAAAGGGATGGTCAGCATTCAATCAGAAGATGGCCAAGGGACTTGAAGTAATTTTTTATGAAGAAGGCAGTACCGCCACAGTCAGTGTGGTCAGAGATTCCGTGGGACACCACTACCTCAAGAATGATGGAAGACCTGAGGGGGGAGAGCCCTATCTGCGGACCCATGTGCTGCTAGGCCACCTCCCCCTGCTCCTCTCCGCTTCAGGCGGAGGATCAAGAGGAGGACAGGATAAGGACAGTGTCCTCATCATAGGGTTGGGGACAGGAGTAACCCTGGGATCGGCCCAGCAGCATCCCTTGAAACGGCTGGAGGTGGTGGAGCTTGAACCCGCCGTGATCCGTGCGTCAGACTATTTTAGAAACATCAGTCCACACCGAATGGACGACCCCCGCCTGAAGGTCACCGTAAACGATGGCAGGAACCACCTCCTGGCCAGCCGGGACACTTATAATAACATCATCTCGCAGCCTTCATTTCCCTGGCTCACAGGCGTTTCCAATCTCTTCACACAGGATTTCTTCCGTCTAGGCGCCCAGCGGCTGCGCAAAGGTGGAATCTTCTGCCAATGGATCTCCGTCTACGGGATGACTCAGGAAGGTTTCAAAAGCGTCCTTAAGGCCTTTCATACTGCCTTTCCGTATGTGATGGTTTTTGATCCTGCCCCACCTGACATGATCTTTATCGGTTCAGATACTCCGATCCAGATTGATCTGGATGCGCTTGAAGAGAAGTTAAAAATCCAGCCCATTAAAGCTGATTTGGAGCGGATCGGCATACAGAATTCCTATGACCTGCTCGCCACCTTCTCCCTCGGCAGCAATGAGATAGATACATACCTGGCCGGTGCCGTCACCAATACAGATGACAATGCCTGGGTAGAAGTGTCAGGCCCCCGGGACTATTACACAGGTCGAATCAATGGTCAGCCAGAGGCTATTCGGGATGATCTTTACAACACCCAACGGGGCATAGAAAAGTACCTGGTGAGCAGACAAGACCTTACCCAGGCGCAGAAGGCAGCACAGGTGCTCGCATTGGCCCAGGCCTATTTCAGGCAAGGGAACCTTGCCTACGCCTCCTTCTATGCTGACCGTTCCCTTAATTTAGAGGAAACAGCAGAGGGCCACCTCCTCATGGCAAGGCTCCTGGTGGCCTACACCCAGAAAACTGCTCAAGGGAGCCCGCCCGCCTCCGATTCGCAGGATATCCTCCGGGCAGCCATCAAGGCCTTACAAGTGGCCCTGGGACTAAACCCCAGGCTCACAGAGGCCCTCCAGCTCCAGGCCGAACTCAATAAAGGTCTGGGGGAGATCGAACAGGCCATATTATCCTATCAGAGGCTCGTGGAGATTGATGCCCAAAACCCCGATGCACATTACACCCTAGCAGCTCTGCTCCAGGCCCAGGGAAGACATACGGAGGCGAGGCGCCACTATCAGAAGTTTCTCCTCATGGCCGGTCAGTCAGAGGCCTACTCCGGGCTGGTGGACCTGGCCCAAAAGCAGCTTGAAGCCATGGGCCAGCGGGGAAGTAGATGAAATCTATTGTGACGGCAGACCGATTGTGCTATGCTCTTTCAGGTTATGCAGCCTATTCGATCCATTTTGTATGTCTGGTTGCCCTGTAAAAAAATCTATCCAGTGGGCCCCACCTACCTGGCCAGCTATATCCATCAGAAGCATCCAGAAATCAGCCAGCGCCTCCTGGATCTCTCTCTCCTGCCTGGCCCTGCCCGATCTGACGCGTTAAAGCGTGTGATCCGAGAATTAGAGCCAGACCTCGTCCTCTTTTCCTGGCGGGACATCCAGGTCTTTGCCCCCCATGAGGGAGATCCGTCACTAAAGTATGCATTTAATTTTTATTATTCTCCCAACCCTCTCAAAAAAATTCTGGCCTCGATTAAAGGGCTTCACTATTTGTGGATCTATTATCAGAACATCCGGGAAGTTCTCTCTTACCCCTGGTTGGTTTATAAAGCCCTCCCCGCGAGTCGTATCATGATCGGCGGAGGGGCCTTCAGCGTCTTTGCTGAACAGCTGATCACCAAACTGCCACCCGGCACGATCGGCATAGTGGGAGAAGGAGAGGAGGCTGTCCTGAAGGCGGTGGAGGGACGCCCCCTCACGGATGAGCGAATCATTATGGCGACAGGCGGCCCACCTCTCCTCGGCCAAAAAGGCCGCTACCTGCCCCTGGACGATCTCGTGGTCGACCTTCCTTATCTGTCCACGATATTTCCAGAGCATGCGAGCTACCACGGTGAGTTCATCGGGATCCAGACCAAACGGGGCTGCCCTTACGACTGCCAATTCTGTGAATATCCCTACATCGAGGGAAAGAAGGTCCGCTACCGCCCCCCGGCCCTGGTGTTGGACGAGATCAAGCAATTCTATCATCAGTGGGGGTGCCGCCGGTTCTGGTTTACCGACGCCCAGTTCTTTACAGGCAGGGAGTCGTTTCCCCAGTGTATCGAGATTATGGAGCGGATCATCGCCGAGCGGCTTAAGCTGGAATGGAGCGGTTACATCCGGACCAGCCTGATCAATCCCCAGCTGGCCGATTTGATGGTCCGCTCTGGCCTGGGAGATCTGGAGGTCTCCATCACCTCGGGCTCACAGGAGGTGGTGAACTCCCTCCACATGGGTTTTAGTCTCGAGAGGCTCTACGACGGATGCCGCTACCTCAAGGAGGCTGGCTTTCAGGGCAAGATAATCCTGAACTACTCCCTCAACTCCCCCGGCGACTCGGAGCAGGGCTTGCTCGAGAGCGTGGATTCGTACAAACGGATCGCGTCCATCATGGGCGAAGATCGTGTCTTCCCGATGCTCTTTTTTCTGGGGATACAGCCGCATACCGGTTTTGAGCAACGGCTGCTGGAGGAGGGATATCTTTATCAGGGCTACGACCCGCTTTCAATGAATCCGATCATGGTCAAAAAGAAGCTATACAACCCAAAGCCCTTAAGCAAATTTATTGCCAAGGCCTGTTTGGCGGCATGGGACAACGTGGCATGGAAATATGCCAAAGATCGGGGAACCTCCGTGGCCCAGCTCTACGCCGATGAGAGCATGTTTCGTGGCGTGGTGGAAAATTCAGGAAGGCAGGTCCTGATCACCCTGGAAGAGGTCCTTCGAAACAAATAGCCGCCAACTAACAAACTCGCCAAGAACCCATATTTCTAAACCTGTTCACGAATGGTCCAGATGCAAGGCCACAGGGAGCGAGGCAACCGGAGTGTACAGAGAAGTACATGAGGATTGCTGAGCGACCGAGTACGCAGCAGATGGCCATTCCTGAACAGGTTTCTAGAACTCCCGATATCCCCTCTGTTCATTGAACGTACCCACAAAGTGGATGAGCTCCGCCCGATCCCTCTCTGAAATCGTGATAAAATTGAGGCCCATCCCGGGATAGCTGAGTTTTTGCAAGAAATGTTTCCGAATCCAGACCACTTTTGCCCGGGTCGTAATGACGTTTCGGGAGGCGGGAAGCGAAAATTCCAGTTGAGTCTCAAACCCCTCGGGCATGGGATGGAGCTGTTCAATGAATAGGCCACCCCCCCCGATGGTGCTGGCGATTCCCTCACAGAGGTGGCCCTCGGCATCAAAATATTTCACATGGACTCCCAGTCCGAGCCGGGGATACTGTCGCTTGAACCCGTGCACCGTAGCCCCCAGACGGTCGAGGAAGTCCTCCAGGACCAAGTGGACGACCCGCTTTCCCTCCGCATTTTCAACAAAGAGGGACTCATCCGTTCCATTAATACCAATCCGGTATCCACGATAGCGCTTCGATTTCTTCAGCGTGACCTTCATCCTTAAAGGCCATTTACGAGATTCCTGCTTCTTATTTTACCTCGGGGCAGGTCGGTCCAAATCCGATCCACCAGCATTCGGACTGATTGGCCTTCAGTTTCTCCCCAATTAGGGCATCACCGGGCCCATGGGTCACTCTTCCATAGGCACAGGCCCCTAGCAGGAAAGAAATGCTCATAAGGCTAATCCACAGATATTTTGTCATGGTCCCTCCTTATTTTTATCCGCAGAGGCCTGCGTGGTGCTGTCGATTCTCCAACACCCACACGCCAAGCCTCTCACGTCCGCTTCAGACGCAGAGCGGCAGATTGGCTCCATTCGGCATTTAATTTAACCGCTCTTGATCAGACCTACCACATACTCCTGATGCCGACCTGTATCGATCCCATTGCCATTGCCTCTTCGGATCACCTGCATCAAGCGCCCTTCGTGTTTCATCCCCTTGGCCTTTATGCCCACCAATTGAAATCCAATCGACTCTCCAATCGCACCAAGGATTTCATGGGTCGGCACAGTAACTCCTCCCATTCTGGAGGGCCCCACCAGGATTATGGCTGCCTTCCCAGGCCTTAGCACCCTCTGCATTTCCGACAGGGTTTCTGCCATATCCTGAAAATATTGTCCCAGGAGACATGCTGTCTGACCATCCGCCCTTTCAATTTTTGGAACTATTTCGGGGTGATCCTGTTGTAGGGCCTTTATTTCTTCCCGAATCCCCTGGGCCCCAATATATAAATCACGCCGTCTGGCAAGTCTATAGTAATCCGCACCGAGCCAGTAAAGCGAAAATTTATGGGCTTGCACGCTCTCCATTGCATTCACACAAGGGGGGGAGGTGATAATCAGATCCACGCTGTTATCTTTAAGGGGCAGATTCCGGGAATCCCCCATGGCCACCGAAGCACGATCAGATATTCTGATAAATTCCTGAAGGGAATCCATGGCATGGATTCCCTTTTCAAGAAAGAATTTAATAGCATCCCTTGGCCTTTTCTGATCATCACGCTGAGGCCTGGAGTGGATCAGGTCACGGGCAAGTGACACCCCACCACTGGGCCCTATGATAATCGAAGAAAAAATAATTTCAAAATAATTCTTGAGGGCAGGCTCCTCAATCTGTTGAATCTCGTGTATGAGGCACGCCAGTTGGAAGATGGTCACTTCAGTAAACCAGTAATGAAAGAAATTTAACACCTCATCACTGTACTGGCTCTCTAAAAACTGGTTGATGGAGTAAGGTGTATTAAGCGATCCGACGAAGGCATTATTCACAATTCGATATAGAGTGGTCTTCACCTTTCTGGGGTCAAGCCTGCTTGTCTTCATTCGGGAAAGTTTGACCGCAAGCGGATCAAAATCCACGCCCATCCCAATCCTGCTGGCTAGGACCGCCTCGATCAGGGTCGTTCCTGACCCACACATCGGATCCAACACGACCTCTCCAGGATTTGTGAGTGTTTCGATGAAGAGCTTGGGTACGACTGAATGGAATCTTGCGATAAAGGCATGGGTGTTGTGGAGGATAGAATCTTTCTTTTCAGTCTGGAGAGACAGGTCTGAGCTTAGAAGGTCCTTAAGAATCACTTTAGACCTCTGCTGCTGATTGATAAAAATCAGCTCGCCTCATGATGAAGTGTTAAATTAATTCAGCACTCACTATAGCCGCAGAAGTAGCATTTCTGGCAGCCCTCCTCCCGCGCCAGGATCATGCCACACTCTGGACAAAGGTTGCCTGTCAGCAATGCGGGGTGGTTCTCCCCACTTCTTCCATTGCCCTTCGCCTTGGGCGGATTGACCGGAGACCCAATGACCTGTATCTGAACCGGGATCTCAGGGTCGCTGAGCCACTGCTCGGCAAGGGCCCGGGCAATCGCATCCGGAAGCGATAACACCCGGCTCTCCCCAAAGCCGATCGAGCGGGCGCCGCCGATTCCTCTAAGTTGATCCGCTAGCTCTCTCACTTTTTCCAGACGCGATAGAGGAGACGGTGTGCGGAGATAGAGTGAGATGGAGCGGCCATATCCCTCAGCCATCGCCATGACATCGCTCCCGGCCTTCCCGATCGTGATGAAGACCTCGGCAGGCCCTTCCTCGTCAGTATTCAAGGTAATGTGGGCCGTCCCAAACGGAGTCTCCCGGCTCAGGGTCACCCCGGCTCGCTTGTAAGGTCTCGGCTTGACCTTGGATGGACTGACCTCCTGGCCCTGCTTTCTGACCTCCTTTTCGATATCGGGACCAGTGCGGCGCAGTGATTCCTCCGAGGCAACCCCAGCATCAGGATCGGGGGGCCTGCTCCCTGCCTGAGGCGGATCATTCGTAATGCCCACCTGCCCGAGCCAGCCATCGGTTGAGCCGGTCGTTGGGTCGTGGTCAGTCCCTGGCAAAACCTGCGGACTGGCCCCTTCCATCTGTGGAGGATCTGTCTTCGATGCTCTTTTAGAAACACCTAGATTCATCACCTGCTCTTCCCGGCTACCGTCCCGGTAAACTGTGATTCCCTTACAGCCAAGGCGGTAGGCCATCAGGTAAGCCTTTTTCACATCCTCCACGGTGGCATCTTTAGGCAAGTTGATTGTCTTGGACACCGCGCTGTCAGAGAATTCCTGGAAGGCGGCCTGCATCTTGATATGCCACTCCGTGCTAATATCATGCGAGGTAGAAAACACGCTCTGCCAGTGGGGCGGGACCTCGGAAAGCCCCCGTACCGATCCATGGTTGCTCAGGATCAGTGTCATCAGGTCTTCTCGCCAGAACCCATCTGCCTTTGCCACCTCGATGAAATAGTTCAGGACATAAGGCAGGTGTTCCCCATCCATAACGTTTTTGTACCAGATCAAGGAAAATTCTGGCTCGCAGCCCCCAGAGGTATCAGCAATCATGGAGAGAGTGCCGGTCGGAGCGACGGTGGTCACGTAGGAGTTGCGAACGAGCTGCCCCCTCTTCTCATGCAGTGATCCCTTCCAGAAGCGATAGACACCCCGCTGCTGGGCCAGTCGCATGGACTCGTCGTACCCTATATCCCGGATAAACTTCATCACCTTCCGGCCCATCTCGACGCCCTGCTCCGAATCGTACGGGATGCCCAGCTTAAGCAGCATCCTGGCAAAGCCCATGACTCCCAGGCCAATCTTCCGGTTGGCCCTGGTGATTTCTTCGATCTCGGGGAGCGGGTATCGGTTCATGTCGATCACATCGTCTAGGAACCTTATGCAGATCCGGGTGGTGCACTCTAGATGCTCCCAGTCCACTCCGTAAAGGCCATTCACCTGGAGAAGGTGCTTCTCCAGATTGATGCTGCCCAGGTTACAGGATTCATAAGGTAGCAGGGGTTGTTCCCCACAGGGATTCGTGGCCTCTATGGCCCCCACGTGTGGGGTGGGATTGGTCCGATTCGTCGCATCGATAAAAAAGAGTCCCGGTTCCCCATTTCTCCAGGCCTGGTAAGCGACCCTGTCCATCACTTCGCGCGCTCTGAGCGAGCGTACCCTTTGACCATTTCTGGGATTGATAAGGTCATATCTGCCATCTTTCTCCACCGCCTCCATAAAGATATCCGTAATGGCTACACTGATATTAAAATTCGTGATCTCGCGGTTGTTCGTTTTACAGGTGACGAACTCTAAGACGTCTGGATGGTCCACACGGAGGATCCCCATATTGGCCCCCCGGCGTGTGCCCCCTTGCTTGACCGCCTCCGTGGCGTGGTTGAAGACCTTCATGAAGGAGACGGGGCCCGAAGCTACCCCTCCTGTGGTCCGCACCACATCCTCCTTGGGCCGCAGCCTCGAGAAAGAAAAACCCGTCCCCCCACCGGTCTTGTGTATAATGGCTGCCTGCTTCACGGCCTCAAAGATCTCCTCCATGGAATCGCCCACAGGCAGCACAAAACAGGCTGAGAGCTGCTGCAGTTCACGCCCTGCATTCATCAGAGTGGGTGAGTTGGGCAAAAACTCGAGGCGGGTCAAAACACCATAAAACTCCTCAAAGGCCCTCCCCACCTCGGCCTGACCCCCATAGGCCATTTCGGCCTGGGCAATATTTCTGGCTACCCGAGCAAACATCTCCGCCGGGGTCTCAATCACCTGCCCCTGTTCATCCTTCGCCAGGTATCGCTTCTCCAGGACCCTGAGAGTGTTTGCAGTCAGTTTCAGGTCTCCAGTGTCGGAAGAGGACCAAGCCGATTCTCCGACTGTTGATCTCCCCGGTGAAACTTCTCCCATCATCTCCATGAACCCCCCCTTCCGGGCCTCAGCCCGAAAATTTGATCAGTACAATATAGATATTGATTTGTTCTGATTCCCCCTAATAGGGACTAGGCATGATACATCACGTGAAATTCAGTGTCAAGAAAAAAAATACCAAATATTGAGTAAAACTTCTTAGCACTATCTATATGTTGTGTATAAGTTTGTATATAAACTGGGGAAAGATTGTGGAAAGAGGGGTTTTCAAAAGCAGACAATGGGCTGAGATAATTGGGATTTATGGGCTGGTTACACGAAAATCGTATGAGCCAAAAACACCTGTGGATGGCGGGGCATTGGGTGAGCGTTTCACACGAGCATAGAGTGTACAGGGTACAGGACAATCGGACGGGGTAATAAAATTGGTGATGACCACCTTGGAGGCCAAAGCGGATTTGTTATTAGGACAGTCGGATGTAAGATTCCCATCTGGACCTTCTCTGAGCTGCGCACATCCCTCGGTGAAGGTTCTGTCACCTGGATTATCATTCACATGAAGAGCAGTCTCCACGACCCTGACGGTTTGAGTCTCCACGTCCTCCTTGACGCTGAGATACAAGACCTCCAGATAGGTGTCCGCACCATTTGTCAGATTGAGGGTTTCGATCGTATAGGAACTTCCTTCTACTGGCTGAAAGGACATGTAATCTGTATCTCCGGCTGGAAAGAGGGTATGATGCTGAGGGGTTCCATTGACCCCGAGAGGGCTCGCATTTTCTGGAGAATTATCGTCCGCCTTATTGATCATGGAATTGCTGCAAGCAGAACTCAGTTCGCAGGCATCCGAAAAGAACTCCATCTGGCGTTCTCGTGTAATGCTCAACTTTTGGGGTATGAATTCCGGCTGGACTTGTCCGAATTCGCTCCA
>DATECO010000177.1:0-7810 GCA_035286865.1 Nitrospiria bacterium
GCAGGTACGAGCACAGGCCCACCCCCTCCCACCCGATGAAGAGCACCAGGTAGTTGTCGCCCATCACGAGCAAGAGCATGGAGACCATGAAGAGGTTGAGGTAGGTGAAAAACCGGGCATAGCCTCGATCTCCGTGCATGTATCCGATCGAGTAGATATGGATGAGCAGCCCCACCCCGGTGACCACCATCAACATGATGGCCGTGAGGGAGTCAATGAGAAAACCCATCTGGACCTGAAGGCCGCCCCCAAAGATCCAGTAAAAAACTTTGACATCCTCGACAGGGTGCCCAGAAAGAACTTGGCTGAAAACGACCAGCGAGAGGGCAAACGAGGCGGCCACCGAGCCGACACCCAGATAGTGGGCCTTTTCATTCCAGTATCGGCTACCGAAGAGGCCGTTGAGGATCACCGCCAGCAGCGGCAGCAGCGGGATTAGGACAACGTATTCCATTTCCACCTATATCAGTTTATAAACAGGTTTGTCCTTGCGGACGGCGTGCTGGGGTCAGTGAGGAGGCCCTGATTTCCATCTCCGCCTCTATGGCTAAGATGCTGCGGAGGTGGAAATCGGAGGTCGGCGAGCACCGTAAGCGCAGCCGACCGTGCCAACGAACTGACTCCAACACGCCTGACAACACACTACATCTTCACTACCACTTGAGTAGATTGATCTGGTCCACATTCGTGGCGATCTTGCCCCGGAAGACCACGATGATGATCGCCAACCCCACCGCCGCCTCACCCGCTGCAATCGCGATCACAAATAGGGCCACGATCTGGCCGGTGAGCGAATCCAGATAATACGAAAAAGCCACCAGGTTGATGTTGGCGGCATTGAGCATGATCTCCAGGGCCATAAGGACGATGATGAAATTTCGTCGAATCACGACACCCACCAGGCCTATGGTGAACACCACAACGCTGACCATGACATAATAAGAGAGAGGAATCATCTCAAGACACCCATTCGTTATTGTTTTTTCACCGGTGCAGAGGTCTTAGTCAAGACGATCGCGCCGATAATGGCCCCCAGCAGGAAAACACCGATGATCTCAAAGGGCAGGAGATAGTCATTAAAGAGCGTAATCCCAATGGCATAGCTCTGGCCCACACTCAAGACCTTTTCCACGGTCGCCTCCCCCGGCCTGCCCGCAAAAGGAGACGTCATCAACAGGAGAAAGACCTCCCCACAGATGGCCAGAATGAGAAAGATCCCGATCGCAAAACGGTGGTGGAGATATCTCTCATCCGTCTTGATATTCAGCAGCATCACCACAAACAGGTAAAGGACCAGGATCGCCCCTGCATAGACGATCACCTGGACGGCTGCGAGAAACTCCGCATTGAGCAAGACAAAAAATCCCGCCATGTGCAAGAGCATGGCCAGCAGCGCCAGCCCGCAATGGACAGGATTTCTGAGGGTGACCGTGAGAAGGGAGGAAAGAATGACCACCGCTGAGAAGTAATAAAAAAAGAAGGCGCTCATGCGCGATTTATTCCTTCTTACTCATTAGCGGGAATGGGAACTTGTAGTGATACTGCTTAAAATATTCATCCTCCTTTTCCTGGTTGTGGGCCACCAGGTATTTTTTGGCGTCGCTCATGTGACGCTCACCGATCTCGTAGAGCTTTTCTTTATCAAAGATGAGATCACGTTTGTTGGATGTGGAATACTCGTACATCTTGGTCATGGCCAGGGCATTCACCGGACAGGCCTCCACACAGTAACCACAGAAGACACACTTCGTTATATCGATATAAAATTCCTTGGCCCAACGCTCCAGTGGCTTGTGGGGATGCTCCTCGCTGACTACCTTGATACACCTTGAAGGACAGGCCGCCTCACACAGGTCACACCCGACACACCGCTCCTCACCGTCTTCATACCGCAGCAGGCCCAGGGCCCCCCGATGAGCATCGGGAATCACCCGCTTTTCCCTGGGATACTGGAAGGTCACCGGTTTCACAAACATGTGCCTGAAGGTGAGCTTCATGGCGCTCGCAATCTCTGTAAAAAGCATCCAATTGAGAATACGACTCAGCATTTATTCTCTTTTCCTTAACTCATCCCAACTTTTCGATGGCCACCCTGCCAAATTTGTGATAGGGCGCTGAAGTGATGGGGTCAGTCTCACAGGGGATCAGGTCCCTTACCGGAGGCTCATTGAAATGCTCCGGGAAGAAGCACATCCCTGCCGGAAACATGGGGTTTAACTCCACACCCACCTCCACGAATCCTTGTGCAGAGCGTACTCTAACCTTCTCACCTCCGGCTACGCCCAACCGCTCCGCATCTACCGGGCTGATCTGGAGTAGGCGTTTATCAAAGATCTTCATCAGCCCCTCGGCCCGCGTCGTGAGTTTACCCGAGTGGTAAAGGACCTGGCCCAGCACCAGCACAAAGGGATATTCAGGAAGAACCCGGCCGGGCCCATCAGCTAGTAATGAGTAGCGCCGGCCCAAATCTTGGGCGAAGCCATTTGAGAGATAGCGGTCCAGGTGAACCTGCGGTCTTTCGGATCGGTCACCCATGAATCCGGGCAGGAGCCTGGAGATCTCTTGGCGGATCTCCTCAGCATTCACATACGCCAATGGATAGCCCATCGCCCCTGAGATCTCAGTCAAGATCTCCCAGTCCGCCTTACTCTCCCCCAGATATTCCAGCGCCTGGCTCACCGGATTGATCTTGCCCTCAAAATTCGTAAAGGTCCCCTCTTTTTCGGCAAAGCTACAGGCGGGCAGCACCGCATCGGCAAGCCGGCCTGTCTCGGTCAAGAATAGGTCCTGGCAGACGATGAACCCGCCAGAGGCGGACACCCGCTCCAGGGCCTCCCTCACATTTACCGAGGCGGGTAATGTTCCGAGAGGGTTTTCGCCCACCAGGTAAAGGGCCTTGATCTCACCCTTTCCGGCCCGCTCCAGGATCCTGAGCAGGGTGTCACCCGGCCGAGCCGGGATCTCATCACCCCAGGCTGACATATATTTCTGTCGGGCAACGGGATCAGAGAATTCTAACTGACCCGGCAAGAACTCTGGCACCACCCCCATCTCCACCGCACCCTGTTCATTGTTCTCCTCGCACATGGCGGTAATGCCGCAACCCGGCTTCTCTAGCTTACCCGCCAGCATGGCCAGATCAATGAGCAGCAAGGTATGTTCATATCCCCTCGCCCGACGGAGGATACCTTCTCCGCAGATGATGATTCCTTTCTTTGCCTTCGCAAAGAGCTCGGTCACCTCTTGGAGCTTGGCAGGTTCGATGCCCGTCTCAGATTGGATAGACTCAAGCGAGATTCCCGCAACAACCTCCTTGATCCGGTCCACGGCATCGGGATATTTCTTTGCGAATTCCGCATCCACCAGCCCCTGTTCCACCAGGACCTTGATCAGTCCCTGGATCAAAGCCCGCTCCGAACCCGGTTTGATGGCCAGGTGGTGGGTGGCGAGCTTAGCCATATTGGTCTGGGGAGGATCCACCACAATCACCTTGCCCCCATAGTTTCTTAAGGCCTCTTTTACCCGTAATGCCGCTACCGGATTGGTTTCTGTAATATCTGAACCAATCACCAGAATCACATTGGCAAGCGTCAGATCAGCATAGGTGGCCATACCCCGACCCGCCCCGAGGGCCTTTTTCATGGCCAGGATAAAATTGATATGGCCGTAACGGGCGCTGGAATCGATGTGATTGGTCCCCAGGGCAATGCGCATGAATTTCTGGAATAAGTACATATCTTCATTGGTGCACCGGGCCGTAATGAGTCCCGCAATCGCCTGTCCCCCATACTGGGTCTTGATCTCGTTGAGCCGCTGGGCCACATAAGACGAGGCCACAAACCAAGGGGTCTCTACCAGCTTACCTTCCTTGCGGATCAGCGGCTGGCTTAAGCGCTCCTTGCTGTTTATAAATTGGAAACCGAAACGTGCCCGGCCGCAGATTCCCCCATGGCCATGCACTGTCTCCTCGTGCTCCCCCCACTTGGATTTCCAGGTCAGCCTGGATCGAACCCTGACCACCTGATTCCCTTGGGTGTCCATGACCAGGATGCAGCCATCCCCGCAGTAGGGACAGGTCGTGGTGGTGGTCTTGAGCTGCCAGGGTTTGTAGACATATTTTGAGAACTTGTTGGTGATCGCCCCCACCGGGCAGACCTCCAGGCAGTCGCCACAGAACTCACAGTATAAGGCCGTGTCCCCTTTGGCCACTACATGGGTGTGGCCGTCCTTTTTGAGAAACTGGAGGGCATCCACCATCTGGACCTCTTTGCAGATATTGATGCACTCGCCGCACAGGATGCAACGATTCATATTAAAATCCAGCACGATGCTTCGCGTATCTTCAGGGATGCCTTTTTGCTTCACCGGACCCAGCTGGCTGATGCCAAACTCGTAAGACATGTCTTGTAGCTCACAGCGGCCATCGGCATCACATACAGGGCAGTCCAGGGGGTGGGTGGTGAGGTGTTTCTCGATCGCCTTCTTTTGTGCCTCCCAGAGAGACTTCTCCTGGGTTCGGACCACCATGTTAGGGGTGATGGGTGCCGTGCAGGAACGCACCGGGGACTTCTTCCCCTCCACTTCCACCAGGCAGATCCCGCAGGATCCGAATGGCGAAAAGGTGTAGTGGTAGCACATACTGGGCAGGGTCTTGCCCATATGGATCACCACATCATAGATGGAGGTCCCCTCGGGGGCGGTTACCTTCTCCCCGTCAATGGTCACCTCAATAATCGGCTTGGCGGCCTTTTCCTCTCCTACGGTAAATGTCGGCTTCGCCATGCGACCTCCTCGATCAAAAGTGATCAGAAAGCAGCGATCAGTTTACTTTGCCATTGACTGCCGCTGTTTGCTGATCACTCTTCGCTACCTGTCACATTCACCCATCACGATGTCATACGTCCCAAAAATCGTCACGATATCGGCAATCATATACCCTCGCGCCATATGGTCAAAGGCCCCCATGTGGATGAAGGACGGGGCCCGGATCTTGAGCCGATAGGGTTTGCCTCCCCCCGTACTCACGATATAAAAGCCCAGCTCCCCTTTATGGGCCTCGGTCCCACAATAGATGTCCCCTTTTGGTGCAGGAAAGCCCGAGGAAAATAGCCTAAACTGAATAATCATGCTCTCAAGATTAGTGAAAACCCTTTCCTTTGTGGGCAAGGTCACCTTGGGCATATCGGTGGCAAGGATAGGCCCATCTGGCAACTGGTCCAGGCATTGTTTGACGATCTTGGCGCTCTCATACATCTCTTGGACCCTGATCCAGTACCGATCATACGTGTCACCACTCTTCCCGACCGGCACATTCCACTGTACCTTGTCATAGGCTCCATAAGGCTCATACTTGCGGAGATCATAATCCACCCCAGAGCCCCGCAGGGATGGCCCGGAAAGACCAAAATTAATAGCATCCTCCGCAGAGATCACAGCAATCCCCTTGGTTCGGGCCAGCCAGATCCTGTTCGTCTCCAGTAAGGCATTGTATTCATCCACCTTTCCCGAGAAATCCTTGAAAAAAGCATAGATCTGATCAATCAGGCTCTGATCAAAATCCTTTTCCACACCCCCGATCCGATACCAGCTCGTGGTGAGCCTCGCCCCGCATAATTGGTCAAACCAGTCGAGCAGCACCTCGCGCTCGCGGAAGGTATAAAAAAAGACGGTCATGGCCCCAATATCCAGGGCCTGTGTCCCCAGCCAGAAGAGGTGGCCGATAATCCGCTGGACCTCTGCCACAATTGTGCGCAGGTACTCTGCCCTTGGCGGCACTTTGAGGTCCAGAAGCTTTTCGACCGCACGCACATAAGCGAAGTTATTGTACATCGCGCAGATATAGTCCAGCCGATCTGTGTGGGGAATGAATTGATGATAGGTCCCATCCTCGGCCAGCTTCTCCACCCCCCGATGTAAAAATCCCATCACGGGTGTGGCCTTGACGATCCGCTCCCCCTCCAGGTTCAGGATCAGCTTCAGCACCCCATGGGTGCTAGGATGCTGTGGACCCATGTTGAGCATCATCTCCTCGGTCCGGAGGAGAGGAAGCCTTCCTTCCTGTGTTAAAGGGACTGCCTTCTGATCCTTCGAGGGTGTGTCAAATGGGTGTTGTTCCTGCGTCTTCAATCGATTAAACCTCTGCCCTGATTACTGATTTTGTTTTTCAAGAAATTCGAAGGTGTCCCGCCACCCTTTCCCTTCCACAGGGAAATCCTTCCGTAACGGGAACCCTTCGCTATAATCATCCGGCAGGAGGATACGGCGAAGGTCCGGGTGGTTACTAAACCGGATGCCCATCATGTCGTACACCTCCCGTTCCATAAATTCAGCCCCTTTCCAGATACCACAGAGCGAGTCCACCACGCAATCCTCCTCCGGCACCCGGGTCTTGATCCTGATCCTCCGACGGAGGCGGATCGAGTAAAATTCGTAGACCACCTCAAAACGTCCCTCGGCGGACTGTGGCTCATTCAGCCAATCCACGGAGCTGACATGGACGATATAGTCAAAGGACATCTCAGGATCGTCATGCAGATACTGGGCCACCTCCAGCAGGTTCTCCCTCCTTACCTGCAACGAGAGGTCGCCTCGAAACTCGGTGGTCTTTACAATGGCCTGGGGAAATTGCGCTTTGATCTGCTCGATAACGGGATGCATTAGGTATTTTTTACAAAGACACGCTTTTGCATGATCATGTCCTGTAGCTTGAGGATGCCGTCAAACAGGGCTTCGGGTGTCGGCGGGCAGCCGGGCACATACATGTCCACTGGGACAAAGCGGTCCACCCCCTGCACCACGGGGTAACTGTTATAGATGTTACCCGAGGTGGCACAGGAACCCATAGCGATTACATACTTGGGCTCAGGCATCTGGTCGTACACCTTGCGGATGACGGGAGCCATACGGCGGCAAACCGTCCCGGCCACGATCATCAGGTCCGATTGCCTGGGTGAGGCCCTAAATACTCCTGCCCCATAACGATCCATGTCATACCTGGAAGAAACGGCCGCCATCATCTCAATGGCACAGCAGGCCAGGCCGAAGGTCATCGGCCAGAGCGAGCCCTTACGGGCCCAGTTCACGGCCTTCTCCAGCGTCATGGTCACAATTCCCAGCTCGCTGTCCTTGGCATGCACGCTACCGGGGCTTGGGCCGATTTGAATCAATCCCACTCCAATGCTCCTTTCTTCCAGGCATAGACATAACCCGCTAAAAACAGGGAAATGAAGATCATCATCTCGATCAGGCCGAAGAGGCCGATCTTGTCAAAGGCCACCGCCCAGGGATAGAGAAAAATAATCTCCACATCAAAGATGACAAACAGCATCGCAATAATATAATAACGAACTGGAAAGGGCATCCGGGCATCCGAGATCGGCTCGCTGCCACACTCATAGGGACTACTTTTTTCGGCACTGGCCACGCGCGGCTGCACCACGTAACTCAGAACCAGCGTCCCGATGGCAAAGATGAGGGCAATCAGGATAAAAAGCACAACAGGGAAATAATTCGTCAGGTACCCAGAAAAAAGGACCCCCTTATCCATGATCACGACCTTCGGCAGCCGCGTCTACCGACATGTACTAATGCGGGATAACTCGAAATTTTATTGACAATCTATATATTTATAACATCCACCTTCAAGCCACGTCAAGGGGATAAAAGTCCTAAGGTTTTCCTCGATATAGGGCTAATGGGCCAAGGCCACGAGATAAAAAGGAAGGAGTTCCAACCCAGGCATGATATATCGGTCCATTGATATTTGTCACCTAGGAGTAGAATCAAGATCTAACATACCATTTAGTATCAG
>DATECO010000178.1:0-3234 GCA_035286865.1 Nitrospiria bacterium
ACCTGCCCGTCCGGCAGGCGGGATCGGGCGGTAGGCAGGTCAGAGCAGCAACTGCAAAGCACGGGCCCCCACAGAGAGATGAAGGCACCTCATGAGTTTGATGATCATCATTGATAAGGCGAGGACCTGGCTGGGCCTATCCGAGCGCCGGGCTGCGAGCCCCTCCGGATTGGCGGTCCACCTCAGGCGGGGGCTGGATTCCAACTTCCCGCACCCCCCTTCACAATTCGATCAGTGGAGGAGAGGGCTGGCGCGGGCCTTTGCGGTTGGGACGGGGGAGGCCTCTCTCTCCGAGCAAGAAAAGATCTTGCTTGAGAAGATCTCCAGAGCGGTGGTGCGCAGACACATGGCCGAACCGCTAATACTCTGCCTTGAATCCCTGGGTCCCATGAATTTTTTGGGAAGCCAGGCCCTCTATTTTTTGGAGCCATTCCTGGGGATGGTATGCTCTACACGAGAATGGGAGACGCTGGCGGTGGTCCTGGAGAAACGGGGCGGCCTGGGCCAACTGATCCGTATGATCGAGAAAGAGCAGGCCGCCCAATCCGCCTCCGGCGGGGCATAACTGGCAAGAAAATCGAGTATGCAAGAGCTCAATATCATCATCGCCACGGATTGTGGCAGTACCACGACCAAGGCCATTCTCATAGAAAAAATCGGTGAAGAGTATCGCCAGACCTATCGTGGTGAGGCCCCCACCACGGTTGAGGCCCCTTTTGAGGATGTCACCCGGGGAGTCCTCAATTCGATTCATGAGATTGAGGAGCTCTCAGGGCGGGTGATCCTAGAGGGGGAGAAACTGATCATCCCCTCCACCCGTGAAAAGGGTGTGGATCTTTATATCTCGACCAGCAGCGCCGGGGGAGGGCTCCAGATGATGGTGGGGGGAGTGGTGAAGCAGATGACGGCGGAGAGCGCGCAGCGCTGTGCCCTGGGGGCCGGTGCCATTGTCATGGATGTGCTGGCCACGAATGACGGAAGAATGGGCCATGAGAAGATCGAGCGGATCCGCTCACTGCGTCCAGATATGATCCTCCTCTCCGGAGGCACGGATGGGGGCAGTATCACCCATGTCGTGGAATTGGCCGAATACATCGCAGCCGCCGATCCCCAGCCCCGCCTAGGCATGGGATACAAACTTCCCTTGATCTTTGCGGGCAATAAAGATGCGCGGGAGCGGATCCAGGAAATCCTGGGTCAAGAGACGGCATTGTACATCACCGAGAATATCCGGCCGGTCATGGAGAGAGAAAACCTGGGGCCGGCCCGAAATAAGATCCATGATATTTTCTTGGAGCATGTCATGGCCCAGGCCCCCGGCTATAAAAAATTGATGTCCTGGACCGGTGCACCGATCATGCCCACGCCGGCCGCGGTGGGCCTGCTCATGGAGACCATTGCCAGGCGACAGGGGATCAACCTCCTGGGTGTGGATATCGGGGGGGCGACTACAGATGTCTTTTCGGTATTCAATGGCTCCTTTCACCGCACCGTCAGTGCCAATCTCGGTATGAGCTACAGTATATCGAATGTCCTGGCCGAGGCAGGGCTATTGAATATCTTGCGTTGGATCCCTTTTGAGACCTCGGAGCTCGAGCTTCGTAATCGGATCAAGAATAAAATGATCCGGCCGACCACGATCCCCTACACCCAGGAAGAGCTCCAGATCGAACAGGCCATCGCCCGGGAGGCCCTTCGACTGGCCTTGGAGCAGCACAGACAATTGGCCGTTGGGTTAAAAGGGGTACAGCAGAGACGTACGATCTCGGATGTGTTTGGTCAACGTTTGGGGGGCGAGAGCCTGGTCAACCTCCTCGACTTAAATCTGATCGTGGGGAGCGGAGGTATTCTCTCTCATGCACCCCGGCGGTCCCAGGCCATGCTCATGATGATTGACGCCTTTCAGCCCCTAGGCATCACGGAGTTGGCTGTGGATAGCATCTTCATGATGCCCCATCTAGGCGTGCTTTCCACAATCCATGAGAGGGCCGCTACCGAGGTGTTCGTGAAGGATTGTATTATTCTCCTCGGGACCTGTGTGGCTCCCTTAGGCGGAGGTCGGCCGGGTGAGCCCTGCTTTAGTTTTAGGTGCAGGTTTGAGGAGGGTCGTAATATCGAGGGGGAGATTAAATGCGGTGAGATCCAGCATTATCCGTTACCCTCTGGTGGCGAGGCTACCGTGGAACTTTCCCCAGGTCGCTCATTTGATTTCGGGCAAGGCCGCGGGAAAAAGATCCAGGCCCAGATCAAGGGTGGTATCGTAGGGCTCGTGCTAGACGCAAGGGGTCGGCCCCTACAACTCCCTGAGGAGAGCAAGATGCGAGTCGAACAGCTTAAGCATTGGCTGAAGGTATTGGACGTGTATCCGGAGTTCTAAATTTCTTATGCCCTACACCTACACACCCGGCCTCAAGGTGGTGAGAGAGACAGTCCTCCATAAGAGGCGGACCCTGCCTATACCAGGGAGGGTGCTTGTCGAGAAAGGTCAGGCGGTGGAGTCCTCCACGGTGGTGGCCAAGACCGACCTTCCGGGATCGGTGCACACCGTGAATGTAGCCAACCTCCTGGGCATCATGCCAGACGAGATTCGGGATTATATGCTCAGGCGGGAAGGAGAGGACGTTCGAGCTGGAGGACCACTGGCCGAGAACCGTCCCCTCATCCGTTGGTTTAAGACGCAGGTGAAATCTCCGATCACGGGCAGGGTGGAAAACATCTCCACGGTCACCGGCCAGGTCCTGCTGCGGGAACCGCCCAGGCCTCTTGAACTTATGGCCTATATCGATGGATGGGTGGAGGAGGTCATACCTGAACAGGGGGTGACCCTGATGACGGTCTGTACCTTCATCCAGGGCATCTTTGGAGTCGGCCCAGAGGCCACCGGTCGGTTGAGCCTTGTGGTGGAAGGTCCTGAGGAGGTCCTATCTAAAGATCGGCTGACGGGGCAGCATCGAGGCAGGATCTTAATCGGGGGGGCCTTTTCCTCTTGGGGTGCACTGGAGCGGGCCAGGGAGATCGGGGTAGCCGGCCTGGTGGTGGGGGGCATCGATGATCTGGACCTCAAAAGGCTTCTGGGATATGACCTGGGTGTGGCCGTAACGGGTACCGAGCAGGTCGGGTTCACCCTTATTCTCACTGAGGGGTTTGGTCATATCCCCATGGCCGGTAAGACCTTTGAATTATTGGCGGCCCACGTCGATAAAAAGGCCTCCATATCGGGGGCGACCCAGATCC
>DATECO010000179.1:0-3373 GCA_035286865.1 Nitrospiria bacterium
AGACGGACGAATATTCCCTTGGGGCGACCATTTTGATACCAACAAGGCCAACACCCCCCAGCGCTGGAAATCGCTGGGACAGCCGGGTGATACCATGCCGGTGGGCAGCCTACCGCAGGGCAAAAGCCCTTATGGTGTTTATGATATGGCCGGCAATGTCTGGGAATGGACGGAGAGCTGGTATCTTCCCCACCCCGGTAACACCCATATCACAGAAAACTATGGACACAAATACAAGGTAGCCAAGGGAGGCTCCTGGAAAGACTGTTCCTTTTACCGTTGCGGGCTCAGCGGGCCCACCTTCAACCGGGGCTTCTTTGATCCCAATACCAAAATGCGAAGCTTTGGCTTCAGGTGCGGAAGGAATGGTTAAATTTATACTTCTAGCCTCATATATCTTAATCCTAGGCTGTAGCAGGGCCCCTGATGAGATGATCTTTATCCCAAGCGGAGAATTCATCATGGGCAGCGATCGCGTGGATACGGAAGGGCAATCCGCTGAATTTGGGAGCATGAAACCCTGGTTTGCCGATGAGCACCCCCAGCGAAAGGTTAATCTTGCTACCTTCTATATTGATCGGCATGAGGTGACCAATGCCAACTTCGCGGAGTTTGTCCGAGGAACCCAATCCACCTTAGGCGGACCAGCTCCTCCCTTTTGGCAGGATGGAAGACCCCCGCCAGGTCAGGAGTTGCTTCCCGTGACCCAGATCACCTGGTCCGAGGCCAATGCATTCTGCAAATGGGCCGGCAAGCGGCTACCCACCGAGGCCGAATGGGAAAAGGCCGCGCGCGGTACTGACGGCCGGGAGTATGTCTGGGGTAATGATTACAAGTCTGGCCTGGCCAACACGGGGGATGCACCCAATAAAAAGCTCATGCAGGTGGGCAGCTATCCGATGAGCAAAAGCCCTTACGGTGTCGAGGATATGGTCGGCAACGTCTGGGAATGGACATCCGACTGGTATCAGACTTATCCCGGTAGTGACTATCGGAGTGATGCCTTCGGGGTGAAGTTCAAGGTTATCCGGGGTAATAGCTGGGGAGAACTAGGACATTACACGCTGACCCATTACTCGCGGGCGGCCTACCGCTTCTATGCCCCGCCAGAATTTCGCCTCTCAGATGTAGGCCTTCGCTGCGCTAAATAATATAAATGTATTTAATGAGCTTCCTAGGACTCGCACGTGCATCTGCACTACCTACCTCGACACGACCGAGGCCCAATCCCGGCTCATCGGTATGCAGATGAGCCGCCTGGGACTCGAACCCAGGACACCCGGCTTAAAAGGCCGGTGCTCTACCAACTGAGCTAGCGGCTCATGTGAGAGATCAGGCAAGCATTCGTATAGGGGGGGCCGTGGAACTATAGTATAGTAGGTGCTGATCGTAGCAGACGGGATCAGCGATTGTCAATATCTTTACGGTTTCTGGCGGGGCGTCTGATAACGGGCAAAGGGGTTTTGCACAATAACGGCCTCGTCTCGCTTTGATCCGGTGGAAACAATATCAATCGGACACTGGGTGAGTTCCTCGATACGTTTAAGATAGGCCTTGGCCTTTGTAGGGAGTTGGGCATAAGAGGTGACCCCGGTGGTCGGCTGGCGCCAGCCTTCAAACAACTCGTACATTGGCTCACATTGCTCCAGTACGCTGAGTTGTGAGGGCATATCATAAAAGGTTTTGGCCTGATGCCGATAGCCCACACAGATCCTGATCTCCTCGCACTCGTCCAGAACATCCATCTTGGTGAGGGCCTGACTGGTCAGCCCATTTACAGCCACCGCGTAGCGGACCGCCACTGCATCAAACCAGCCACAGCGCCGTGGCCGGCCAGTGGTGGCTCCGAATTCCCGCCCCTTCTGGCGTAGCGCATCGCACTCCTTACCTCTAATCTCTGAAGGGAACGGCCCACTGCCCACACGGGTGGAATAGGCCTTGGCCACCCCCAACACACCGTTGATGCGAGTCGGGCCGACACCAGTTCCGGTACAGGCCCCCCCTGCGGTGGCATTGGAGGACGTTACATAGGGATAGGTCCCATGATCCACATCCAAATGGGTCCCCTGGGCCCCCTCGAAAAGAATGTTTTTCCCCTCTGCCATCGCCTGGTTTAAAAGTCGCGAGGTATCCGTAACGTACTCCCGGATTCGGCTGGCGTAATCCATATATTCGTCATACACCCGGTTGACCTCAAAGCCCTTTACCTTGTAGAGATTTTCCAAAAAGAAGTTCATCTCGTTAAGATTTTCTTTAAGTTTGCGATGGAAGACATCCTCATCATACAGATCAGCCATGCGGATACCGATGCGGGACATTTTGTCGGAATAGGTCGGGCCGATTCCACGGCCAGTCGTGCCGATCTTCCGGGTTCCCTTGTGAGCCTCGCTCTCCTTTTCAATTGCCCTGTGATAGGGCATAATGAGATGGCTCTTATCGCTCACGAAAAGTCGCCCGCCCACCTGGATTCCCCGTTTCCGAAGGGCATCCACCTCCTCGATCAGGGCTGCCGGGTCTACGACCACCCCATTGCCAATCACGCACTTCTTCCCCGTGTGGAGGATTCCTGTTGGGATCAGGTGCAGGATGAACTGCTCTTCTCCGATAACCACAGTGTGGCCTGCATTGTGCCCCCCCTGGTAGCGAACCACAAGGTCCGCCTCCTGGGTGAGGAGATCTACGATCTTCCCCTTGCCCTCATCCCCCCACTGCGTTCCCACCACGACAATATTAGCCATAGCTATTTATGTTAGAGCCTTTTCTTCAATTGATCTAGAGCCGCTTGAGAGGCTATCCGTGCTCTATTCTCCCAGACAGCAGGTAGGCATCACCCGGCAGTGGATCACACAGATAAAGCACTATCGTTGGTACTGCAAGAGATAGGATCATCAAGCAAAAAGGCCCTGACACCCTCATCAGAGCCAGATTTACATTTTAATCTTATGCCCATGATCGACACTTTGTCAAGCAGCCTAGCCAAAATTCTAACCCAAAATCTTGACAAAGCATTCACCCGATGTTAGGATTTTGAACATCCATGGGGCTGTAGCTCAGTTGGGAGAGCGCAAGGCTGGCAGTCTTGAGGTCGTCGGTTCGATCCCGACCAGCTCCAGAAAATAAAAAGCCCCATCTTGGGGCTTTTTATTTGGGGTATCCAGCAAGCCAACCGATTTTTTTGTTGACTAAGAGGTGAGAGTTTGTGTATTCTCATCTGGTTTTATGGAGATGGATCAGTCTTCTCGATTCCTCTAATTAAATTATACGAGGAGGGATTCCGTGAAAAATCCGCTTGATTCCCTAACAGGAACCATCATCTCAGGTTTTTTACTCACCATCATTCTGTATTTCGTAGTGAAGGTACTGGTGTAGAGGG
>DATECO010000180.1:0-7027 GCA_035286865.1 Nitrospiria bacterium
GGGAGCGGCGATGGTTGTGGAGCGAAAGTAAAGCGAGCGACGGGCTTTGCCCGCGCGAGCGCGGGGTGTGGGGGCATCGGAGGACTAGCAGTTTGTATTGCCGCACGGGCCCCCACATAGAAAAGTTGGCATGGGGGCTGCGATGATTGTGGAGAGAAAATGAAACTAAAGCCATCAGCATTCAGCCATCAGGTCATTATTTCTTTATAAGCCGACGGATGATCGCTGATTGCTAATTGGGAGGACTTTTTATGTACATTTATAAAGCAGCGGTTCTTGGGGCCGGGACGATGGGGGCCCAAATTGCGCAGGTTATCACCTATTCTGGGCTGCCGGTGATCTTAAAGGACAGGGATGAGGAGGGAGTGGAAAGGGGTCTGAACACGATCCGTAAGATCTATCAAGGTCGTGTGGACAAGGGCAAGATGACCTCTTCAGAGACGGATCAGAAGCTGGCCCTGGTCACCGGAGCGACGACCTATGACGCCTTTAAGGATGTGGACATCGTGATTGAGGCGGTCTATGAAGACCTCGAAGTCAAGCGGAGGGTTTTTTCTGATCTAGAAGGAGTTTGCCCACCGGGTACCATCCTGGCCACCAATACCTCCTCGATTCCCATCTCGGCCATCGCTGCGGGTAGGAAGCGGCCCGACAAAGTGGTGGGGATACACTTTTTTAATCCGGCCCACGTGATGAAATTGGTGGAGGTCATCCCAGGGCTGTCCACTTCTCCCGAGACGGTGGACGATGTGCTCGCCTTCTGTGAAAGTCTGCGCAAGATCCCGGTGCGGGTCCAGGACTGCCCAGGTTTTCTGGTCAATCGGTTGCTCATGCCCTACCTCAATGAGGCCGCCCTTGCGCTCCAGGAGGGTGCGGCTACGGCTAAAGAGATCGACGAGAGGATGGTGTCCTTTGGGATGCCTATGGGTCCCTTTGCCCTGCTGGACATGATCGGCATTGATGTTTCCGATAAAGTGGCGCGTATCCTTCATGATGCCTATGGTCCCAGGTTGACCGCTGCGGTGATCCTGGAAGAGCTCGTGAAGTCAAAACGGTTTGGATCGAAGAACGGCGTGGGCTTCTATAACTATCAGGGAGCGAAGGATGACGCCCTTGATCGGTTAGTGGCCAGGGTCCAGAAGGCGGCGGGTTTCAAAAAAACCAGATTCTCACCCGAACGTTTGCTATTGATCTTAATTAACGAGGCTGTCATTTGCCTTCAGGAAGGGGTCGCCAGTGCAGGAGATATCGATATTGCCATGGTGGCGGGCACGGGATTTCCTCAGGAGAAAGGTGGGCCATTGCACCTGGCCGATCATATGGGGATCGATGTGGTCCTGCAGGGGCTGGAGACCTTCAAACAGGAATTGGGCGATCGATTCTGGCCGGCCCCTATGTTTAAACTGATGGTGGCGGCAGGGTACCTAGGCAAGAAGTCAGGGAGGGGATTTTTCACATACTAGATAAAGTCTATCTGTTAGGTCCGTTACTTCCGTTTTTTCCGTTGAGTCGGTTATTAAAGATGGAACGGAATTAACGGACTAAACGGACAAACGGCCACAACGCATTTAAATCTCATTCACAGGAGGAACCGTGGGCAATCAGTACATTACCTATACGATTGAGGAAGCCATTGCTACCGTGGTGATTAATAATCCACCGGCAAATGCCCTGAGCACTCCAGTGATGGCCGAGTTGGCACAGGTCTTTGAGGAAATCGCCTCCAACAGTGATGTGAAGGTGGTGGTCTTTACCGGGGCGGGCACTTTTTTTATCACAGGGGCAGATATCAAGGAGATCTCAGCGATCGAGTCGGCCAAGCAAGGTGAGGAGCTGACGGCTAAAGGCCAGGGGATCTTTAGCAAAATCGAGAATCTTTCAAAACCAGTGATTGCAGCAATCAATGGAATGTGTCTGGGGGGCGGTCTGGAACTGGCCATGGCCTGCCATATGCGGGTGGCCTCGGACCGGGCGAGGTTCGGCCAGCCGGAGATCAATTTGGGAATTATCCCGGGTTTTGGGGGGACCCAGCGGCTCTCACGGCTAGTGGGCAAGCCCAAGGCGATAGAGCTTGTGCTGACCGGAGATATGATCACAGCCCAAGAGGCCAAGGCCCTGGGATTGATCAATAAAGTGGTTCCTGAAGGCGAAGTCCTCAAGCAGGCCCAGGGCATGGCCAAGAAGATCGCCTCCAAGGGACAGGTTGCTGTTAGGCTGGCGCTCGAGGCTATACGAGAGGGTTACAAAAAGTCGCTTGAAGAAGGCCTGGCCCTGGAGTCCAAACTCTTCGGTCAGATCTGCATGACCCAGGACATGAAGGAAGGCCTAAAGGCCTTTATCGAGAAACGGCAGCCCAAGTATCAGGACAGATAGGACGTTATTCGTTGTACGTTACTCGTTAATCGTATAATGAATAACAATTGGCCGTTCAAGACTCACGAATAACGAATAGCGAATAACGAATAACGGGGGTTTCATGATTGAGTTCACTTTTACTGATGAACAGAACATGCTCCGGGACATGGTCAAGAAGTTTGTCGACAAGGAAGTGCGCCCTCTGGCTCAGAAGATCGATAAGGAGCAAAAGATGCCCCTTGAATTAATCAAAAAGGCGTCTGAGCTTGGACTGCTGGGGATTCCCTTTCCCGACAAATACGGGGGGGCGGGTTTTGGAGAGATTGGATACTGTATTTTGCTGGAGGAGCTATCCCGTGCCTGTGCCTCCACCACCGTCACGGTGGGGGCCCATATTGGCCTTGCCGCCATGTCTATCTATCTAGGAGGGAACGAAGAGCAGAAGCAGAAGTACTTAAAACCTATGGCCCAGGGTACCAAACTGGGGGCCTATGCCCTCACCGAACCGGCCGCCGGCTCGGATGCGGCCAATATTCAGATGACGGCGGTGCGGGATGGGAACCATTATGTCCTCAATGGAACCAAGCTCTGGATCAGTAATGGAGACATTGCGGATGTCATCGTGATCTATGCCGTGACGGATAAGGCCCTCAAGGCCCGAGGCGGAATCACAGCCTTTATTATGGAAAAAGATTATCCGGGCTTCTCGGCCCACCACCTGGGGGACAAGATGGGGATCCGGGGTTCCAGCACCGCAGAACTGCTGCTTCAGGATGTACGGGTTCCCAAGGAGAATGTCCTGGGTAAGGTAGGGGAGGGGTTCAAGATCGCCATGGCCACGCTGGATGAGTCCAGGCTCAGCCTCGCTGGCGGGTGTATCGGGGCGGGCAAGGAGCTGATCCAATTATCGGCGGACTTTGCCAAAAAAAGGGCGGCGTTTGGCCAGCCCATTGCCAACTTTGAGGCGATTCAGTGGATGCTCGCCGAAATGGCTGCAGAAGTATATCTGATGGAAAGTGTAGTGTATCGCACCGCCGGGATGTATGACCAGGGGATGAAAATCACGCGGGAAGGGGCCATCTGCAAGATGTATTGCACGGAGGCACTGGATCGAATCGCGGACAAGGCTGTGCAGATCCATGGAGGGATGGGGTATATGGGAGAATACCCCGTGGAACGTTTCTATCGGGATTCACGTATTAATAGGATATTCGAGGGGACCAATGAGATCCAGCGCCTCGTTATTGCAGAGGACGTCATCAAGAAAGGGGGATATTAAACGGGTTCACGGATCACTGCTTATCGTTCAGTGTTTCATGTGAACGGAATATGGTGAGGCTCATCGTTCTGATCAAACCCATCCCCGATCTCTCCAATATCAGTATCAGCCGATCGCAGGAAAAAATCTTTGAGAAGGGGCCAAGGGTGATGAACCCAGCGGATGTCAACGCTTTGGAATCGGCGCTGAAGCTCAAAGATCAGATTCCCGCCGAGGTCCTGGCCATTTCTCTTGCTAGAGCGGAGGAGGAAATCCTCTTACGAAAGGCCCTGGCCATGGGAGCGGATGCGGCCTATCTTGCTTCAGACCCGGCCTTCGAAGAAGGGGATGCCCTCACCAACACGTATGTGCTGGGGCTCGCGATACGGAAGTTGGGCCACTTTGATCTGCTTCTCTGCGGCCATGAAAGTGAAGATAGAAGAGCAGGGCAGATTGGGCCGAGGCTGGCCGAACATCTGGGACTCCCCCATGCCCTTGCTGTCACCAGTGTATCCATCGAAGGACAGAAGGCGATCATCGAGCAGCAATGGAATGGATCACAGGCTCATCAACTTTCGCTCCCGGCCATGGTTTGTATCAAAGAGGACGCCAACAGTCCAAGGATTGGAACGGCCATCAGAATTATTAGGGCCTCAAAAGAAAAAATTCCGGTTTGGGGTGTGGGCGAGATCGGAGCGGATCCGGTCTTGTGTGGGCGCTCCGGTGCGGCGACCCTCATCCGACGCACCTATTTTCCAAATGAATAGCATGTCCGAACATGATGAATATAGGAATATCCTAGTGGTGGGCGATCTGACTAGCCCCACCGCCACGGTCACCCTGGAGCTTCTGGGAAAGGCCAGAGAACTGGCAGAGAGGCTGGGGGTATGGGTATATGGGGTCACACTATATCCCAATGGAGGAAAAAACCTGATCTCTTACGGGGCCGATGTGGTTTACCAGGTGAAAGAAATTCTATGGAATTCACGGCTGGTCACCTCTCCTGAATTTGTGCAGACCTGCGTGGGGGTTCTGGATCAGGTGATCCGGATGACACGGCCCGAGATCATCCTTTTTCCCGCCACCCCTCTTGGCCATGATCTGGCTCCCCGCATCGCTCAGCGTTTTTCGACAGGCCTGGTGACGGGGTGTGTGGGTCTGGATCTGGAGGTTGAAACACGGATGCTGGTGGCCATACGACCTTTATTTCAAAAGCGGGTTTTGGCTGAGGTTGTTTTTCCCCATCACAGACCCCAAATGGTGATCGTCGAGCCCGGGGTTTTCCCTCAGGCCTTTGAAGATCCATCTAGAGAGGGGAGAGTCGAAGAGATCATTTTAGATCAGCATCTTGGTAAACCCGTAACCGGCTGATCCGCCTCAGGCGGGTTGATCCATTGTATGAGTTTGGGGAGCTTTTAATGAATATTGTGGTCTGCATCAAACAGGTCCCTGCCACCGAAGCGAGGATCAAGGTGGATCCGAGCGGCACCGATATTGATAGGACCAATCTGAGTTATGTGGTGAATCCCTATTGCGAGTTTGGGGTGGAGGAGGCCCTGCGGATCAAGGAAAGATTGGGCAGCGGAGAGGTCACCGTCATGAGCCTGGGACCGGCCAAGGTGGTGGAGGCCTTGAGGACCTGTCTGGCCATGGGGGCGGATAAGGCCATACACCTGCGGGATGATGCGTTTGAGGGCGGTGACTCATTCACCACCGCGCTGGTCCTGACCGCGGCACTCAAACGGTTGACCTTTGAACTCCTCTTTTTTGGTAAGCAGGCGGTGGATGATGATCACGGGGCGGTGGGGATTCAGGTGGCCGAGCTTTTGGAGCTTCCTCATGTGTCAGTGGTGAATAAGTTAGAAATTGACGCAGCGCACAGGATCGCGGTGGCCCACCGCCAGATCGAGGGCGGAATCGAGGTGGTGGAAACCCCCCTCCCGGCCGTCTTCACCTGCCAGAAGGGCCTAAACGAGCCCCGATATGCCTCGCTTCCCGGGATTATGAAGGCCAAGCAGAAACCGCTTCAGGAGCTGGACTTAAAGGCCTTGGACCTTGACCCCAGCACCCTTGGTTCTAGCGGGGCCAAACTCAGATTGGTCAAAATTACTCCACCACCCGTAAGAGCAGCCGGAAAGATTCTGGAAGGCCCCCCTCAAGAGGCCGTCAAAGAACTGGTTCGATTGCTGCGTGAGGAGGCGAAGGTCTTGTGATCAATACCGGGAAGAAAAAGACTGCCTTGGTTCTGGCCGGCGGCGGATTTCCGGCGTATATGTATGAAATTGGCTGCCTCACTGCACTCGATGACTTCTTCTGCGAAGGATTTTCCACTAATGACTTCGATATGTATGTTGGGACCAGCGCTGGTGCGGCGGTTGCTGCTTTAGTGGCGAATGGGGTCAAACCGCGCCGGATCTATGAGGATATCAGGGCGGACAACCACAGCGTCTTTAATTTTCGACGGAAAGATATCTACAGCTTTGGGGTTCAAGAAACTCTTCCTATGCTTCGAAAGTTCTTCAAATCACTTTTCCCAATCCTCAGGTTTTATTATTCCAATCGCCACCAGTTCTCTGTGCTGGACCTGTTTTACATGCTTCAGGAGAATCTTCCTTCTGGTATCTTCACCCTTAAGAACTTTGATCAGTACCTGTTGGCTTTTTTCGCACAGGAAGGATACACGAATGATTTTAGAAAGCTACGAAAAGAACTCTACATCCCTGGAGTGGATATAGATACTGGGCGCTATGATGTCTTTGGAGAGGGGGCTTTTGCGGATGTCCCCATTTCCCTAGCCGTCACGGCCTCTTCCGCCATGCCGATTGCGTTTCAGCCGGTTCACATCCGGGGGAAGGATTATGTGGATGGAGGGGTGGGACGCGCGGCCCATGTGGATATCGCGATCAATCATGGGGCGGAGGTGTTTTTGATCATCAATCCAATCACGCCGCTGACCAACGATCGGAGCAAGGTTTGCATCACTTCTTTCTCGGGACGGTGTGCAGGGATAAGAGAGAAAGGGATGTCCTTTATCTTTGATCAGGCCATGCGGGTCAACACCAACACCCGTATTTACATGAGTGTAAAACGGTATCAAGTAGAATTTCCCGACAGAGATTTCTTGATGATACAGCCGGAATCCACCGAGACGGTGATGTTTCTGGCCAATGTGATCAATATGACAGCCAAGCTGGAGTTGCTCCACTATGGGTACACTTCCACAGTCAGGACGCTCAGGGAGAACTTCTCCCTGTATGAGGAATGTTTTGCCAGATTGGGGATTAAAGTCACGGCGGGCCGCTTCAGAGAGTGAGTAATGCCCGGCATCTCGCTTGGCCAGTGACGTGCAGGGGTGTGGGGGCAAAGGACGTTATTCGTGAATCGTGATTCGTTAATAGTAGGAATTCCAGGACG
>DATECO010000181.1:0-3958 GCA_035286865.1 Nitrospiria bacterium
TAACGGATGGGTCGACTTTAGCTCTTAGATCCTTTGAAATGCCATGAGCACACCCAGAAGTAATAACAAAAAGGGAAAACAAAATATATACATGGACTTTATTCGTGTCCTTCCGGTGAGCCTGCGTAGCGTGGACTTGGGACCCGTAGGTGCGGATCAAAGATGGGAGATCGGGCAACGGTACAGTCAGGCTGGATTCGTGGCCGCCTGCTGGTAATTCCACGGTAGCCAGCGTTTGGGATTCTTAAACAGCTCCGAGGTGTGTCTCTGAAGCGTTGTCAGGTAGTGGAATGGGTTGACGCGATTGAGAGTGCAGGTGTGAATGAGGCTCATGAACAGATCCCCGATGTAAGCCCCGTGTTCGGTCCGAAAGAACAGACTATTCTTGCGATGAAGGATGGCCCGTTTGAGGGCCTGCTCACAGAGGTTGTTGTCCAGGGGGGCTCCTGGAACTCGTAGAAAGAGGGTCAGCGGTTCCCAATGGTTTAGCATATAGGCGATAGCCTTTCCCATGGAGGAGTTTGGCTCAACCTTCCGTTGATCCAATTGTTTTTGTAGCCACTCGTTGAGCCTTTCCATGACCGGGCCGCTGCGATCCTGGTGGAACCGGAGGCGCTGGCCTGATGACAGGCCTTGTTCTTTAGCCATCTTGTCATGATGATAGACCTCGGCGAGGGCTTCGATCACATAACGGCACTCCTCCGGGAAGTTCGGGACCAGATCCACAAAGTTTCGCCGGGCATGAGCAAGGCAGTTGGCTAGAAGGGTCTCAAACTCTTTGGACACATTGCGACTCGCGGCATCACACATCTGGATAGGTGGGCTCAGACCCGAGGCCCTTTGCTTGAGCAGTTTGGCCAGATTCTCTCCGGCATGGTTGGGGCCGGTAAAAAACAGAGCCATGGGGCGCTCGTCTCGCATGGCAAGAACCCCTGTGGTGAAACTGCCTTTTCGAGATCTCTCGTCCTCCGTCTCGATCTCTTTGAGGTTTGCGAGGATCTTCATGAGGGTGTCATCATGGTAGAAGAGGTTGCTTTGGGCGGCCTGCCGGATCAGTTCGTCATAGGCCGGATAGATTTTATCCGCGGTCTTTTCCGCCATTTCCCACTGTGTGGAAGCAGCAAGAGGGAGCCCGAGGCTGTCTTGCAGCTTCTCAAGACGGTTGAAGGGAAGACCGCTTCCGTACCTGAGAAGGGTCACCATAGCGCCAGCGGTCTCATCGTATTTGTCCTCTCCTGCTTCTTCGGGGACTGGGGCGGTAAAAACCTTGCCACAGAGGTTACAGCGCAATTTCTCCAGTTCATAGACGGTGGCATCCAGGGGCGCCCTGCCAACAATGCGTACCTCTACCCCGGGCTCTCCAAACGGATAAAGCTTCCCCTTGGGACAGAGTGGACACCGATCTCCAGCTTTGTAGCAAGAATGGGGAACACAGACTTTCTGAGCCCCTTCATAAGCAGAAGCCCCGTTTCGGCCATGCCCCTTCGGGCTTTCCCTGGAAGATTCGCCTTGAGTTTTCAATGAGGCTGGCAGGTCTTGCTCCGGAGAGCAACGCTTCAATACCTCTCTGGCCTTTTCCGTGCGACGGCCGAAGAACCGGTTTAGAAGGCGAAGGATAGCGTAGGATTTTTCCTGATGCGCATGATCGAGAGCAAAATAGTTCCGGATGATGGTGAGGACGATGGGGTAATCCTGCTCGGCGAAGCTTCGCTGCTCCCCCCGGTCGATGAGGGCTTGGACTTGTTGAACCGTCAGCTCGATCTGCAGTGGCTTATTGTGGGTCATCGGATTTGTCCGGTTTCCGGATCTCCAGCAACCGCCTGAGTTGGCCCTTCGAGGTGATCTTACCCTCCCAGTGCAGTTGCCTCACCCGGAAGGTCTTTTCGATCACCGCCTTGAGGATCTGCCCGTCGCCTTCCTTCAAGGACTGGGCTTCGACTCGCTCAAGCAGTGCCAAAAGCTCCTCCCGGCTCACAAGGTTGTCTTTTTTCACTCTCTTCTTCACTTCTTACCTCACAGAGTCGTTTTCTAAAATCCCGGCACAGCGGATACCCCCACACCGCCTTGATGGAACGATTGGGCTTATAGGTGTGATCGTTTTTGCCCCGTCCGGTGGTCTTACCTAGGTAGAGCCAGTTGGCTGCCTTGTAACAGGTCCCCTTGAACCACTCCAGGTCCACAAAGGTCTCCTGAAAGTAGACCGGGTGCTGATAGAGTCGCTGCCAGTCCGTGGATAATTCTTTGGCCATCCGTCCCAGAAGATGGGAGGCTAAGTGAGGCACCCTCACCCAGGGCAGAATCAAGAATCGACTTTGGTAGGCCATCAGGTGGATGTTTTGTCGGCGGACGTGGACGGGCCAGCCGATAAAACGGTCCCGGCAACCAATATGGCGGGGCGCTGAGCTATAGATCATACAACCCACAGGTCTTTGCCCGGCAAAGACCAGATACTTCAGGTGCTCTCCCACCGGCTGGCAATATCCCAGGTAGTGGTACTGCTCGATCAAACCGTTGCAGAGCTTCTCAAGGACCGTACGTCGTACCTGACGGATTTCAAGAGGCAGAATCGACGAAAGGGGACCCTCGATCGGGTCCGGGTCAATGAGCACGGGAACCGGTTTTTCTCTCTGGACCAGAGGATTGAGAGGATTCTTTCTCTTGACCGGAAGCTCAATATAACCGGCCCGCTCAAGCGCCAGCATCAAACCCCGGCAGACCATCTCGCGCAAGGCCCCATTGGCCTGTCGCCAGTTCCAGGCCTGACAGAGTTTCTGAGATAATCTCCAGCGCGAATCCCCGGGGTTTTGTGCGATGAGCCCGCGGATAAAGGTCACATCCTCTTGCGTGATCCTCTTGCCTCGATAGGTGAGCAGCGCCTCCATGCAAGAAGATATAGCACAAAAGGTTTCGGAACGCAAGAGGCAGCAAAGAAAAACATTAAAAAACCACTCCCTCAGATCCGACCCGAGAGTTCCTTCCACAAGGGCGCTACCTGCCCCCCGGCAGGATTGCCGTTCCAGATCAAAAGCTGAAGCTCATGGGCCATCAATATCTTCAGCTTCCCAACATGGTCGCTTGGCCACCACCGAAACCGCCCCTTGCTCAACCTCTTTTGACACAACCAATACCCTTGACCGTCATAAGTGATGATTTTGATGGCTGTGCCTCGTTTGTTACGAAATACAAACAGCAATCCCGAGAACGGATCCGCCTTCAACACTTCCCGGCATACCCTGGCCAAGCCATCAATGCCCCGGCGAAAGTCCACCGCTTCGACCGCCATCCAGATCTCCATCTGCGGAGTCACCTGGATCATTACCCCTGTCTCCAGAAGGCGCGGCTCAGTTCCAACGGATCAACTTCCCTCAGGACTCCCCTGAAGGACATCCTCATCTTTGAACCGTTTCGAGCCTCCATCTCCACCAGACATTCTGAAGGTGTGATTGGTGCTCCAAGATCGAGTTTTACAAAATTCAAATCAGGACCCTGCCCAACGGCAGGACTCCTGCCCCCGTCCCTCGTAACACGATTCTTCAGTCCATTGTAATTGAGACGCAATGATCGGGACACCTCACAAATAGAGTGCTCCCGGCACAGTCCTACTGCTGCTTGCCATAAGGCCTCTGGGATCTCGCCCCGACAACGTCTCCTTTTACGCCAGGTTCCAAATTGATGACGCACACTTTCAAGGCTGGGGCTTATCGCAGGTAGGGTGACGTAAGGAATGGTCTCTCTCATCGGCTGTCCTCCTCTTCTTTCTGGATATCCGATGATAACCCCTCGCCTCACTGGATTTCATGCAGGCTTACCGGAAAGACACGTATCTCCATCTCTTTTGAGGAAACCTTGCAGCATATAGAAACCGCAGCAAACGTCCTTCTCCATCCACTGGATATCTCCGTTCTGAGCTTTGCTCCCGTTGAATTGGAAATTCATGATGCCATTATTGTGGGAACTG
>DATECO010000182.1:0-3919 GCA_035286865.1 Nitrospiria bacterium
GAGCCGGCGGATCCGCCCCTGGACGTCCGTCTCAATCACCCCCCATTGCTCCACCTCCGGGTCCTGCCGGAGGACCATCGTGGCGGTGGCCTTCTTTTTGAGGTGATACTCTACCACCTTGTCCAGGTTGACATCCACCAAGATATCGCCGTTCATCAGGAGGAATGACCTGTTCGCGAAAAACCGGCTGGCTTTCTTGACCCCCCCTCCCGTCCCCAGGATCTCTGGTTCCTCAGAATAGCTGATTCGTACACCGAGATCGGACCCATCCCCCAGGACCTTCTTCATCTTATCGGCGTGATAATGAAGATTGATTATGACCTCTGTAATCCCATATTTTTTTAAAAGAAGGAGATTATAGTGGATCAGCGGTCGGTCTGCCAGGGGAAGTAAAGGTTTGGGGAGATTGTTGGTGAGGGGTCGAAGCCGGGTGCCCAGACCTGCAGCAAGGATCATGGCCTTCATCTCATATCCTCAACATAATGGGATAAGATCTTTTGGAGCTCGCCAAGCTCCGGGTATTTTGAAAGATTCTTTCTGACATAGCCCAGTGTAGGAGGAATAAACTGCAGATAATTCGGATTGTGCTTGACGGCATCAATATAGGCAAACCGCCCCGCGGCCTTTAAATTTCTCTGAATGCTCATAAAATCAAAAAGACGCAAAAACTGCTGCCGGTCCACCCGCACCCCTTCTAGGTCCTGTTTCCGATCGATATAATAATCTATTAACTCACCGATCAGATCCTCCGGCAGTGAGAGATACGAATCCCTGAGGAGGGAGGCCAGGTCATACTGTGCGGGCCCCATCAGGGCATCCTGAAAATCTAAAACGCGGATCTTCCCTCCCTGTATCATAAGATTGCGGCTGTGATAATCCCGATGGGTCAAGTAGCGTGGTTCTGCGACCAGTGGACGAATCATTTCCTCAAATGCCGTCCTGGCCCGCTGGAGGTCTGTGGGGGCCATCTTTTTCTGTTGATGGACCTCCACGCCATACTCCAGAAAGTGATCAAACTCCCACATTAGCAGGGGAGGATCAAAAGCACGGCCAAAGGCGATACAGTTCGGGTTGTCCAGGCGGGTTCCTTGGACCTGTATCCTGAGAAGCTCATCGATGGCCTGGATATAATACCGCCTGTGCGTCTCAAGGTCCCGGCCTTTCAGCTCATCCCGCAGGGTGACATCGCCCAGGTCCTCCAGGAAGAGCCAACCTTTCTTCTCCTCATAATAATAAAGCTCCGGTACGGCGACCCCGCAGGCCGCAAGATATCTGAGGATATTGATGTAGGGGAGCTCTCTGATGGGAATACGGCTTGAGGAGACCTTCTCTTCAGATTTTTTGAAGCCCTCTGGTTCGGAAAGTTCCATTACCACGAAGGTCCGCGGCTGGACCTGACCCGTGATGTGCAGGCGGTAGTATCTCCGGTTGGAGGCATCCCCCCGGAGTGGGGTGATCTCCCAACACTCTGGCGAGAGACGCATTCCTTGGCTTATGATATTATTGACAATCGCCTCTATCGAGGCCTTATCCAGCATAAGGATCCAGAGTGTTATCCCCCGGGGAAGGGGACTGTGACTTACGGAAGACGGCAGGTCAGCATAATTTTGCCACTAAAAAGGTGACCTGTCAATTCTTGAAAATAAACTCATCGTGTGAAATAATCTTGCAAATCTCTCATATTATGTGGGGGCCCGTGCGGATATAGAGAGAAATGTCCTCCGACCTGCCTGCCGGCAGGCAGGTGCCCCCACACCCCGTCCCGAGGGACTCGATGGAACCTTTTCAAAAAAAAGACCTCCCCCCACTCCGGAGTATTCTGATCGCTTTGGGCCCAGGGATGATCTGGATGGCCCTAGCCCAGGGGAGCGGAGAGCTGATCTGGTGGCCCTTCATCATCGCTAAATATGGCCTGACCTTTCTCTTCCTGCTGATTCCGGCCTGCCTCCTCCAATACCCTCTAACCATTGAGATTGGCCGCTACACCCTGCTCACTGGCGAGGGTATATTCCAGGGATTTTTCCGCCTGCATTGGGTCTTTGGGGTCTCCCTCTGGATCCTGATGACCCTCTCCTTTCTGTGGTTTGGGGCCTTCGCTTCAGCGGGTGGCACGGCATTGGCGGCCCTCACCCAGTTCCCCCATGGCTGGAGCCCCCGCGGCCAGACTCTTTTTTGGGCCTATAGCTCGATCGGCCTCTTTGTGGTGGCCATCGTTTTCAGCCGGGTCATCTATATCCTGATCGAGCGATTCATGGCAGCGATTGCTGTACTGACACTGGTGGGGCTTATCTGGGCCTGCGCAACCCCTCAGGTGATCGAGGCCATCCCGGCTTTTTTGATCGGGCTTTTTGGCCCGCCTGGCCCCCTGCCGCAGCCCTGGGAGCCAGAGGATGCCACAAAGTTGCTTACCGCTGTAACCTTTGCCGGACTGGGCGGCTTCTGGACCCTGTTTTACTCCTACTGGCTTCGAGACAAAGGGGTGGGCATGGCTGCACACATTGGCCGGATTACCGGGCCGATCACGGGCAAGCCCGAGAGCATCCCTGCGGTGGGATATCTCCCTGCCGAAGGCGAGGACAGCCCTGCCCGGTGGCGCAGGTGGATGCGCTATCTCCTGCTGGACTCCGGCATTGGGGTGGCTGGTAACCTCCTCACGACCCTGATGACCTGCCTGCTGGCCTATGCACTGCTATTCCCCCAGGGTCTGTTGCCGGAGGGCTATGAATTGGCGGTTGTGCAGAGCCGGTTCTTTGAGGTGAACTGGGGAACAGCAGGAAGGGTAATCTTTCTGCTCGTGGCCGCGGCGTTTCTGTCAGATACCTGGTTGGCCACGGCGGATGCCGTCAGCCGTATCCAGGCCGATATTGTCTACACCTTCTTTCCCAAGAGCCGGAGGTTTGAGGTTCGACAGTGGTACTACCTCTTCTTGGGGGTCCTGACTGTGATCACCTCACTGACGATGCTCTTAGAGGCGCCTGGCACCTTGATCCTCATCAGCGCGGTCATCGGGTTTGTAGGGACCGTCATCTTTTCCGTCGCCCTTCTCATCCTAAATCATCACCTTCTGCCACCGATCATCCCGCCCTGGGCCCGCCCAGGAAGACTTTCCTGGTATCTCATGCTCCTGGTCTGCCTCGTTTACGGAACTGCCGCCATTGTTTATCTTTTCCTGATTTCTTAAGGTGAAGCCTGATCCTTGCTTTTCGCCAGAAGGTTGGGCTATGATACCCAAATGCGAGTGCTGCTCCATCAACCAAGACGTGAGGTCGAAATTAGAGGCCCCAGACGGGTCTGTGAGGTTCTAAAAGAACTTAAACTGCTACCCGAGACTGTCCTGGTCATCCGAGGTGAGGAACTGGCCACGGAGGATGAGATGGTGCGGGATGAGGAGACCCTTGAGATCCGCCCGGTCATCTCGGGAGGAGGCCTAAATCTCCATGCGCTGTAGAAAATGTGCTCAAAAGGCCGTCATCAAGCTGCCCCGCCATAATACCGCCTTTTGCCCCTCCTGTTTTGATGAGTATGTGCTGGACCAGGTCCGGCGGGCGATCCAGTCAAATCACATGATGACACGCCAGGACAGAATCGCGGTGGCGGTCTCTGGAGGAAAGGACAGTCTTGCCCTATGGGATATCCTCCTTCGCCTGGGTTATCACTCTGCCGGTATCCACATCAATCTGGGCATTGGGGATTACTCGCGACTTTCCCAGGAGAAGGCACAGCAATTTGCGCGCCATCGCAATTCAGACCTGATCGTCCATGACCTCAAGGAAAACTATGGATCCGGCATACCGGAGTTCGCCGAGGAGACTCACCGCCCCCCCTGCTCCGCCTGTGGCGTGATGAAGCGTTATAATTTCAACCGGCTGGCCCAGGAGGCAGGCTTCACCGTCCTTGCCACCGGCCACAACTTGGATGA
>DATECO010000183.1:0-3270 GCA_035286865.1 Nitrospiria bacterium
AGGTGCAAGCCGTTCACAATAATCAGGTCAGCCGCGGCCATGATCTTGGCATCTGAAGGGGCCGGTTCAAAGGTATGAGAATTGACCCCTTCAGGGACAATCCCGTGCAGATCGATCCGGTCGCCCCCAACATTGTAAACAATGTTCGTGATAGGCGCCACGGTTGTCACCACCCTAAGATTCCGCTCAGCTGCCTCAGAGAACGGGACTGGCAGAAGCACCCAGCCGGCCAGCCACAAGACCATCATCAGTAAAGTTAGGTGTTTCATTTTGTCCCTCCTTTTCCTTCAATGCCTTCCATGATCTAAAAGCTCACCTGAGTCCTGAGGCCCCAGATAAAGACTGGATCAATTCCTCCATCCCCGCCTGGATTGGCCACCACCTGGAGATCCGGAGTGATGTGCAGTCCTGCAAGAACACCATCCCCGAATGGAACATACTTGTAATAAAGCTCTGCGTAATGTTCCACATCCGATCGGCCTGTGGCCGTTTTAAAATCATCCGCCGGAAATACCGCGCCATAGGCAAGGCCTAATCTATCATGGGAGCGTCCCAGCATCTTTGAGAGCACCACGCCCCCGCTCACGGCATTATCAAACTGGGAAACGTCAGGATCCTGATACCCAAATCGGGCCCAGAAACCCACTGACTCTGAAATCTCCTGATCCAGGCTAAGGCCAAAACCGCTGTTCCCGCTCTTAATCCTGACCCGGTCGGCCGGATCCTCAATCAGATCACAGTTGGAAAAAATCGCAGGGTCAGAAGTGCTCTTGCAGTGAGGCGTGAACCGCCCCCACCCATAGAAGCGATAGTTTCCTTCTCTGCCAACAAACTGAGTTCTGAGGGTGACCTGCCCGATCAGGAAGGGCTGTCCAAAAATCTTATCATAATTCCCGTCCCCTTCGAACCAACCCAATGATACATCGGCTATTTCTAAAGGGTCCACCACAAAAACAACGCCAGGCCCGAAGAAGTTGACGCTCCCTCCCCAGTCGATCGTGATATTGTTGTTAAAGTGCTGTGCGATGTACTGGAAGGTCTCCTTATTAGCCAAGTCGTTCTCGTCAAACCAGGAGGTAAGGTCTATATGACCAAAGACCACCCGGAGATGATCATTGAACAAGGAATCTTCGTGTCGGGCCTCATTAAGGTTAAGTGATTGAGCACTGTTGAAAGTCTCAATATCATTATTGGGACCTGTCGTATTCCCATTCGGATTGGCAAAAACCGGTGGCATACTGGCAAGTCCCCCACCCTGCTGCACGTCCAAACGCAGAAGGAAAGATCCCTTCTCATGAACTGGAAACTCTAGAAAAACATCCGTGGACATAGACCCTTCGCTTCGATTGCCTCCAAAGCTACCCTCATTATTTAGGCTGCCCTGGACAATACCAGTAAAGCCGCCACTGATCCGAGCCTCATAGAGGCTGCGAATGGGATGAAGCTTGTGGCCCTTTTCATCACGGGCTTCCACCTCTTTCTCTTCTATCTGCTTTACTTTTTCCTTGAGGACTTCAACCTCTTTTTTAAGATCTTCCACCTCGCCCGCCTCACTAGCGCTTCCCACCAGAAGCAGTGACATTACAAGCAAGCTTTGCCATCTCCATTTTTCTCGTCTCATCTCCATCCTCCTCACTCCTCGCCCAGAATCAGCAGATCATTTCAGATGCCCCGGCTATATTCAGGTCAAATATTTCATGCCGAATCTACAGCTTCCGCTGATATTGTAAACCAAGCCCTCTGGCCTTAATGGAGTAGTACTAAATATTAAGATGTATCATATATCGTATTACTATATTCATAAAGGTAGCACTTCCATTTCCCCTTGTCAAGCACTAAAAATAAAACAACCCTCACAGTCTGATTCAAGACCATGAGGGTTGCATCCCTTTCCTTCACTCTAGAGTAGTGGTCCCAATATATTGTGCTGTGAAAGTACTAGGACCCATCCTTGAAGAACTCCGCCTTAAAAGGCGGGTCTGCCTGCCGCACGCCTGCCCCAGCCTGGCCGGCAGGCAGGGGACGGGCAGGGCCAGGCAGGGCCTGCACTCACTATGCGTGTTCACGGGGTGGCTTCAAGACTGCCCCGATCACTCAGGCATTGCCCCCTAGCACCGGAGCCGGCCCTTTCCGTAGTGCCGAGGAGTATCGTTGTGCAAGGGCAAATCCACCAAAGAGCACGAGCGTGTACATTGCATCCCCCAAAAGTGTGTTCCCAAAAAATGGAATCGCCGCAATGTAACAGGCTATTAACCCTTCCACGGTTCTTGGATAGAGGCTACCTGAAAGCCACACACCAAAATTGGTGATGATGAAGAACAGGACCGAACCTCCCAGAGCAAAACTGCCGATTCTAAGTGGCGAGCACCGGCCTTGGATCATTAATCCCAAACATACGGTCAATGCAAAACTGCCATAGACGAAGGGCATTGACCCGTCAAACCCGAGAAAGAGATCACTGAGGTACATCGCTGCCAGGGGAACTGCAAATGCCGCCTTCTTGTTGGCAAAATATGCACCTCCGAATAGTGCAATCGCCATGATCGGAGTAAAGTTTGGAAGGTGTGGGATCAGCCGCATCGCCGCGGCACCCAGGACAATACCGACGAGTGTTAACAACCGTACATTTAGCATTTTGGTACTCCTTTCATTAAATTTTTCGTAATTACTTTTCATGTGGAAACGACCCGCGATAGATCAATTGGCTAACTCCAGCTAGTCGTAAAACCTCCAATGGCGTTGAAGAAATGGAGACCCCTGCTTTTTGTCTTGGACGTCGGGAGAGTCCTGTATCGGTAGTTCTCTTCTGGGCTTCAACAAACCTGTAACGGGCCGAAAAGTTCATAGATGCAATGTGAGACCTCCGTAGAGAGCGAAACCCGGTGCGGGCACCACAAAGCGTTCCTGGGCCCCTCCTCCGGTAAGGACGTTGGAGGCGATGATCCCTGAGGTCGAGTACTCTCGGTCCAGGATATTGTTCAGCATCAGAAAGCCACCCAGCCGACCACCAGGGACGGGACGCTCGTAGTTCACCCTGGCGTTGAGTTGAAAATAGCCCGGGAGCCTCGGCTGGGTGTTGTCCTCATCGTTGAGGTAGAATTGCGTGCTGACATACAAGCCGATCAGAGAGAGGGTCCACCCTTCAGCGGGATGGTAGTTCGTGGTCACGCTCAACCGATGCTTGGGGACTTGCGGGACGATATCGCCTGTTTCGATCCGTCGCGTGGCAGAGAGGTTGAACGGCACCCTGAATTGCGCTTCCGTGAAGGT
>DATECO010000184.1:0-2278 GCA_035286865.1 Nitrospiria bacterium
GGACCAAGGCCCACACCGAACTTCATGACCACGGCGGCAGCCGTGATGGCATTATGCTTATACATAACCGACTTGGGCGCCCCGGTGGTCCCGCTTGAGAACTGCATCATACAGAGGGAATTTGCGTTTGTCTGCCAATCATAACTATCTTTTTCCTTGTTCAATTTCTCCATCAGCTCCTCGGCAAAGATGAACTTCAGCCCCAACTTGGTGACGAGCGCAGGATCTATCGAGGCAACCATATCCTTTGTCGTGACGATCGCCTTTGCCCCTGATTTTTCCAATCTGAAGGCCACGGCATCGGGACCAAAAAGCGGAAAACAGGGAACAACGACTGCACCCCTTTTGAAGATGCCAAACATGCTCACATAAAATTCAATCGACGGAAAAAGCAATAAAGCGACCCTATCCCCAAAGCCTATCCCGGAATGCTCTAAAAGATTGGGAAACTGAGAGGTAAGCTTTGAAAACTCAGCAAACGTATACGTTTCGGTTCTTCCATCTTCAAATTTAATCCGGATGGCCACTTCATTCTTCGGATGCCTGTCTACACATTCATGGCCGATATTGAACCGATCATTTGTGCCATCAAAGAGTGACCATCTTTCACTCCAATCAAATTTTTCCTTAGCTTCTTTATAACTTACATACGCTAATGCCATCTTTTACTCCTTATAAAGCAGAATTTTATTATTCAATATCCCCGAACCTTTGCATTGGGGGGCAGGTCCAGACCCAGGTCCTCGGCGATTACCTTGTAGCAGTTATAGCCCTGAGATGCCGAGGCTCCTGCGCTATGGTGCCATGCCGATCCGGTTCCATACAGACCCTTGATCGGAGTAGAGTGCCGTGCAAGTTCAGGGATCGGTCTCCATCTCCCTACTTGACTGGGGATGTGATCTATCACCGCCCAGTTGCCCGTGGGCGCCATATTGGTCAGCCGGGCGCAGTGGTAAGGGCTCTGGGGGGTATAGCCGATCACGTTGTCCCAGGGCATATTGGGGGCGACCTTATGCATCGTGTCAATCACAAACTCGGCATGGCGTTTATGATACTCCCTCCACTCTTTCTCTGTCCACTTGTCCGCCCCTAACACAAAGTCTTCCGTCAATATCGACCACTTACCTTCCGGCACCCGGGAAAGGTCGCCGCCTGAGGCAGGATGAGAGCAAACTATCAGGTTGGGTTCCTCACACTCCATCCCCAGTTTTCGGAAGGCATGGTTTCTGTTCATCGCCTCCGGATCCTTGGTCCCAACAGAGAGAAATCCCACTTTATCAATATCAGGATTGATCTTGCACGATTCGGCATAGTGGGGGGCCTCGTGCAATGCCCAGGTGTACCAGGTAATGGCGATCCGCCATTTGGAAAGATTGGCCACCCTCCTCCTGATCCGCCAGTCCCACATATCAGGCTCGGTAAGCTCAAATACGAGTTGAGATGGCTGAAGGCTGGAGATCACTGCCTTTCTTGCCTCGATCTCCGTGCCGTCGGTAAGCCTTACTCCCCTTGCACGTCCGTTCTCAACCAGTATCTTTTCCACTTGTTGCCCAACATAGCTCTTTCCTCCATCCTCAATAAAACACTTATAGGCAGCATGGGCAGCAGTATGGGTTCCCCCGTAGGCGCCGCCATATTCAAGATAAACCATCAGGGCGAAAAGAAAGGCGAGTCCCCCCCCGTTTAGATCAGGTGGAAACGCATGCCAGCTATGGGTAAGCCGGAGTAACCCTGCCACCAAGGCATCATTCTCAAACAGATCCCTGCCCACCTCGATAGGCGATCTCAAGATGAAACTGGGATCAACGCCCAAAGCCTTCATCTTGGGATGGGCAAGAAGCTTTTCTGAGTCATCCAGCTCCCATGCCTGTTCGGGATATTTCAAAGCCGGGGTATGAAGATATTTTCTGAATATGGCATCTCTCCCCACCGTCTCCCACATATCCCACATCTTCAGCCAGGTATCGGCATCCCTCTGACTGAACCGGCCAAGGGACCTGGCAGTCTTTTCCTGATTCGGATCATAAAAGGGGCTATACAACAAATACTGCTCATTATCCTCCAGAAATACCCCTCCACCGGCCACATAGTAAGGGACAAATTTGTACCCCCGCTCGTTAAAGGGGAAGTCCTGCTCCAGGATTTCGGTGTAGAACCAGGTAAAGTCACTGGCATGATGGTCGGCAATGAACCCCGGGGCAGGGGACTCTTCTGAGGACCAGCCTCCTCCAAGCTCATGCCTCTTCTCAAAGACGCCCACGCTCAAGCCCCCATATTT
>DATECO010000185.1:0-2202 GCA_035286865.1 Nitrospiria bacterium
CCCTTGTGGTCCTGGGGCTTATCGGTGTGGCAAGATGCCACACGCTTCCTTGTTGGATCGTTTATATCTCCGGCTTCCTTCTGATTGTGGTGGTGCTCCTTGCGGAAAAAGGAATTGAACGGCTGATTCCGGACGGTGAGAGGCGCCACCGGATGATCGGTAAATTCACCATGACTCTCTATGTGATCGCGCTGTTAACCAGCACAGTCACCTATGTGCTTCTGTATATTGTATATCCCCCCAAACATATGTAAGCGGGCTAAAGACTAAAATGCTGAACCCACCCAAGAGCAGAGATAGGAAGCTGTCATTGCGAGCGAAGCGAAGCAATCCCAGCATCTTACATAGAGATTGCCACGCACCCTTCGGGTGCTCGCAATGACCCATGGATCAAGGGGTTATCATGTCTATCTCTGTTCTTGGGACCCACAAAATACTTGAAATAGCTGGAAAAGTGGTCTATAATGAGTTTTCTTTTATGATAAGGTGAGGAATAGCCGTGGGTAAAGATCTCAAATCAATCCTGAGCAAATTAGAGTTTCCAGATGATGCTAAGGTCATGCAGCAGCTTGTGGACCAGACCTTACAGGTCAAGACCCGCATGGGGCTCATCCGCCATAAGCTTGTGGTCTTAAGCGGCAAGGGTGGGGTGGGTAAAAGCATGGTGACCGTCAATCTGGCCTTGGCCTTTGCCCGACAGGGTCTTCGGGTGGGCGTCTTGGATGTGGATCTCAATGGGCCTTGTGTCCCCAAGATGCTGGGTTTGAAAGGGCAGCGCTTTGAGTTCGGCGCAGAGGGAGCCATTCCCCCCGTCGGCCCACTTGGCATCAAGGTGGCCTCGATGGAATTTTTCCTCAGACAGGACAGCCCCGTGCGATGGAAAGGACCTATGGACCTGAGCCCGGTCTGGCTAGGCATGGTGGAGATGAGTGTCATTCGGGAATTCCTGGGTGATATTGTATGGGGTGAACTTGACCTCCTACTGGCTGATCTTCCACCCGGGGCGGCAGCCGACAAGCCCCCGGCAATCGTGGGATTTCTTCCGGAGCTGGACGGTGCGGTTGTGGTGACCACACCCTCTGAGGTCTCCACCGATGTGGTGAGAAAATCCATTGTGTATGCGAGGGACGTCGGAATACGGGTAGTGGGTCTCATTGAAAATATGAGTGGTTTTCTGTGTCCAAAGTGCAGTGCGGAGAGCGACTTATTTGAGGGGCATACAAACGTGGAGGAACTGTGTAATTTACTGGAGGTGCCTCTGCTGGGGAGGATTCCTCTCGATCGGAAGATCAATCAGGCCTGTGACCGGGGGATACCCCTGTTGGATGAGTCCGAGCCAATCGCTGGTCGCTTTCAGGAGATTGCAGTGAAAATCGCACAGCATGTGAAGATGAAGAAATGAGCCGCCCCTCCCATCGAGGCTGGAGAAGTTTTTCCTTTAGGGGCCATTACGAAACAAGTTGAACACCTCATGCTTTTGGAAAACCAAGTACAACATGTCATTCCCAGGTCCCAAATAATACGTCATTCCCGCAAGTTTGTAGCGGGAATCCAGGTCTTTAAATATCTGGATGCCGATAAAATTATTCGGGCATGACGGGCCGACTTGTTAATAGTTATTTTGTAACAGGCCCTTACTTATGCGAAATTCAATAAAATGACTTAAGGAGGCATAAAACGATGAAGTTCGTGTGCATGAAGTGTGAGACCTTTATGTTGTTCCAGAAGGTGGAGAAGCCGGGCGACGACTCCTTGGGGGTCATGTTTGAGTGTCCTCAGTGCGGGAGCCGCTTTTCCATGGTGACCAACCCAGGAGAGACCCAATTAGTGAGCGCCCTGGGCGTGAAAATTGGTGGAAGGACAACCGCCCCAGAGCCCTTTGAACTCACCCGGGGGACCCTAAAGGAATCCGCAGCGGAGGAGCCTGCAAAATCCACAACCTCGACCAGTGGAGGTTGCCCGTTCTCCTCTGTGCTATCCTCCATGGACGAAGGGAAATCTGCCAAGGCCAAATGGTCGGATGAGGCCCTGGAACGGATGGAGCGTGTCCCGGACTTTGTCCGGCCAATGGTCAAGGGTGGCATCGAGGCCTACGCGGCGATGAAGGGCTATCAGGTCATTACCCCCGCTGTCATCGAGGAGGCAAAATCGCTCACCTCATCTTCCGCCCCAGGCGGATCAGGCGGAGCATCAGGTGGAGAG
>DATECO010000186.1:0-2833 GCA_035286865.1 Nitrospiria bacterium
AGCTGTTCCGGGGGTAGCCGAGGTGGCCTCGATCGGAGGGTTCGTGAAGCAATATCAGGTCAACGTCGATCCCAACAAGCTACTGGCCTACAATATCCCCTTCACGCGACTGACCCAGGCTATCCGGATGAGCAACAACGATGTGGGGGGGCGTTCAATCGAGATGAGCGAGCGGGAATACATGGTCAGAGGGCGGGGATATATCAGATCACTGGAGGATTTGGAGCTTGTCCCCTTGGGTGTTGGCCAGAACGGCGTCCCCATTCTGCTTCGGGAAGTCGCCTCCATCAGCCTGGGTCCGGAGATGCGCCGGGGGGTAGCAGAATTGGATGGAAAGGGCGAGGTGGTGGGCGGGATTGTGATTATGCGTTACGGAGAGAATGCCCTGAATGTGATTGACCGGGTCAAGGCGAAGCTGGCAGAGATCAGGCCTTCCCTGCCGGAGGGGATGAAGATTGTGACGGCGTATGACCGGTCGGACTTGATTCTACGGGCGATCGCCACCTTAAAAGAGAAATTGATTGAGGTCACGATCGTGGTCAGCCTGGTAAGTATCGTGTTTCTGTTTCATTTTCGTTCTGCCCTGGTGGCGATCTTAAGCCTTCCCCTGGCCATCCTGCTTTCGTTTGTGGCCATGTATTATATGGGGCTAACTTCAAATGTGATGTCCCTTGGGGGAATTGCGATCGCGATCGGGGCGATGGTGGACGCAGCGATTGTGATGATCGAGAATGCACATCGGCGTCTTGAGCAGATCCAGCCGGGGCAGGATCGTACCCGTGTGATTATCGATGCCGCAAAGGAGCTGGGTAAACCCCTCTTTTTTTCTCTCCTTATCATTACGGTCTCCTTTATGCCGGTTTTCACCCTGGAGGCACAGGAGGGCCGGCTCTTTAAACCCCTCGCCTTCACCAAGACCTTTGCCATGTTCTTTGCCTCGCTTCTATCCATCACCCTGGTCCCTCTCCTCATGGTTTACCTCATCCGGGGTCGAATTACACTCACCCAAAACAACCCAATCAACCGTGTCCTCATCACCCTCTACGAGCCGGCGGTCCGTTTTCTCCTCCGCTTCCGGGGATGGGTTATTACCGGGGCCTTGTTGCTTTTTCTATTGACCATCCCGGTTTTTCTACGCCTGGGATCCGAGTTCATGCCTCCGCTCAATGAAGGAACCATTTTATTTATGCCAACAGCCCTTCCAGGGATTTCCGTGACAAAGGCCACGCAGATCCTCCAGCAGCAAGATGCACTGCTCAAACAGTTTCCTGAGGTGGAACGGGTCTTCGGAAAAATCGGGCGGGCCGAATCCTCCACCGATCCAGCCCCACTCTCGATGACCGAGACGACGGTGACCTTAAAGCCTGAGGATCAGTGGCGGCCAGGGATGAGCTGGGACAAGCTGATTGCCGAGATGGACCAGGTGGTCCGATTTCCCGGCATGCCCATCATCTGGTGGATGCCGATCCAGACCCGGACCGAAATGCTGGCGACGGGTGTTCGCAGTGCCGTGGGGATCAAGATTTATGGACGGGAGTTAGAGGAGATAGACCGGATTGGGAAAGAAATCGAAGGGCTGCTTCCAGGGGTTCCTGGAACGCGTAGTGCTTTTTCGGAACGCGTCACCGGGGGATACTATCTAGACTTCATAGTCAACCGCCGAGAGGCTGCCCGATACAACCTTACGGTCCAGGAGGTGGAGGAGATTATTGAAGCTGCTATCGGCGGGGCCAATGTCACGACGACGGTGGAGGGGAGGGAACGCTACTCGGTTAATGTTCGATATGCCCGGGAGCTTCGGGATGACATAGAAAGATTGAGGCGAGTGCTTGTACCCACCCCGACCGGTGCCCATATCCCCCTGGAGCACCTGGCCGAGATCCGGGTCACCAGTGGTCCGTCGATGATCAAGGATGAGAATGGCTCCCTTGCCGGGATCGTCTATGTGGATGTGGCGGACAGGGATCTGGGCAGCTATGTGGCGGAGGCCAAACGGCTCATCGCCGAACGAGTGAAACTTCCACCTGGCTATTCCTTGGGTTGGGCCGGATCGTATCAGTATCTGCTTCGGGCCAAAGAGCGGCTTAAGGTGGTGGTGCCCTTGACCCTCCTCATTATCTTTGTCCTGCTCTATTTTAACTTTAAATCGGTCATACGTTCATTGCTGGTCATGCTCACCGTTCCCTTCTCCCTGGTGGGGGGTATCCTGCTCCTGTCTGCACTCCACTACAACCTCAGTGTGGCGGTTTGGGTCGGGCTGATTGCCTTGGCCGGCGTGGCCACTGAGATCGGGGTGGTGATGATCGTCTATCTGGATGAGGCCTTCCACAAACGCCAAAAGGAGGGCCGTATGAACAGCTTTGAGGACCTCACCGAGGCCATCATCGAGGGTGCGGTGAGACGCGTCCGGCCAATCATCATGACCGCCATGGCCATCACGTTCGGTCTGCTGCCCATTATGTGGAGTCATGGTACGGGTGCCGATGTGATGAAAAGAATCGCTGCCCCCATGGTCGGCGGGATGGTCACCACCACCCTGTTAACACTCTTTGTCATCCCGGCCGTTTATCTGCTGTGGCAGTCCGCCTCAGGCCGATGGAAACGTCAACGAAAATAGCGGCTATACATTGGTTTTGATGCTTGACCCTTCTACCAACAATGCCTTTTCCACCACTTCAGAGAGAACCGCGTTGTGGGTGTGATCCTTGGCAAAGACCCGGCAGTGGACCACAGGGGCCGGGATATAGTGGAGCCCCACGGGCAGAGCCCGTGGGCCGAGTCGAAGGGTCGAAGAACTCCTGAAGGGCCTCTTTGGATACCCCCTTGGTAGGTT
>DATECO010000187.1:0-15435 GCA_035286865.1 Nitrospiria bacterium
CCAGGGATAGGTTATCAAACGGTTCCATGGAATCCAGGCGATCAAAGATGTCCCATAAGACACTGGACACGGCAACCTCACTCGTGGTGTAGATTACGCTTCTCTCCAATTGTCCCGGTGCAATCGGTGGAAAAAGCAGGCTGTTGGAATCGATGGAGAATGCAAAAAGGGCAGGACCATCAACCCCCACATCCACATTCACAGGATTTTTCCTGACGACGCTCGAAAAGAAGGTGGCCCATCCCTCTGACCAGGAAAGCCGGATGTCCTGGGTGTGATCGTTCAGAAAATGGGTTCCGCCCGGTGAGTCATCCGCAGAAAAGTTATGGCCGATGAAATGTCCATATTCATGGAGAATGATATCGTCATCGTATTCATCTCGATCCCCAAAAGACTCCCCAAAAATGAGGTCCCCGTCCCCCCGTACGAAGATGCAGTCACCGGAAACCCCCGTGCCCGCCTCCACGCACTGTTCTTCCGGTATAAAGAAGGTGCCTCCAATCTCGTCCTGCCAGACCGCCGTCACCAAAGGGGGAACTTCCCCTCTGACGGTTCTAAAAAAATCCGACCCTGTAACTAACGTATCCATGATATTTAATACCCCACCAGGACTAGATCCACTCCCAGGCCTTCCCGCCCCCAGTTCCAGATCCACCGTATAGGCACTCTCCCCTGCAATTTCCTGGAAGGGCTTTGAAAATGCATACTGGGTAAATCTGAACACGACCGACTCATCAGGTAACTGCACTCCAAAGAAAAATCCTACCTGGATGTTCAGGGTCGGGACATTGGTCCTGGCCACTACCGATACCCTGTTTTCGGTAGGTTCTCCGGTCTTGACATAAATTGCACAGTAACGGCCCTGTCCATCTGTGGTCGCCGTGGCCAGCTCGCTTTGTTTCGGCCCAAACACCTGCACCGTGGCGAAACGGGCCGGCAGGAAAATGCTCTTCCCGGTAAATCCGTTCTGATCGTATAGTTTTTTCTGGTAGCGAACTGTTCCAGATACCGTATTGCCGCCCAGTCCCTGGCAGGCAAAGTCATCTCTGCCGGCTGACCCGCATCCTGCCAGTAGAACTCCACCAATCAGCAAGAATAGGGACCGGCATGCAGCACGGGATGTAAAGATATTTTCAGTCCAGCGGGAAATCGCCAATATCCTGCCCATCCTTCTCTTTCCGTATAAGAGGTCCCTTCTCCTCAGGCTTTATCTTCTCTTTTTCCTCCTTCTCCAGATCAATCAGCAGCGCTGCCGTTTTACCCATTCTTGCTCCGCCCGGATACTCGATCGTAGCAGTAGCCCTGATCAGGTATTTTCCCGGCTCACCCATCTTCAGAGTAATTGTCATCTCTTTCGATGAGCCGGCCATTAGCTCTCCCTCCCAGCTGTCTGGCCCGGAGATCAGCTCGACCCCCTCTGGCAGGATGCAGAGAACCTTGACCATGGGGGCGTCCATCATGGATCGGACCTTCAACAATACCGGGACCCCGCCCCCGACCTGGGGGATCCCACCAAGTTCAAGTTCTATTTCCAGAGGTACCAAGGGCTTGACCCCTTCGGCCCGCTGCCCGGCTAGGATAAATCCACTCAGGATCAAGGTGGCAAGAAATATCTTTGAATAAAACATCGGACATACCCTTAAAAAGTTTTGATTCAGTAAGTCGGAACGCAAATCAACCCCTCACTTAGTCCGCAATCTTTATGCCAAATTGGTGGATCAGAAACTCAGAATCTATCTAGTTGATTTTTAATACTTCATTGGAGGGTAGGATCTACAGCGGTGGCAAAGTATTTCTTTATTTGAGAAATTTCTTCCATATGTGGGGGCCTGTGCGGATGAAGCTGAAAAAAGGTCCTCCGATGCCCCCACACCCCGCGCTTGGCCTGGCGAAGCCAGGCCTTCGCTCACTTAGGGCTACTCCAGCTTCCAGAAAACGTTGCTGATCCGATTGCCATCCCGTCTTACCACTGCATGGACTGTCTTGACCAAGCCGCCAACATCTCCGCTGGAGATGATCGTAAAATAGTCGCTCTTCGTGACATAATAATTGCGTATTTGTGTTGCGATCCCGGACAGTCCCGCGACCTTGTCGAGATCCAATTCTTGCTTGAAAGGCCTGGCCTCCATAATTTTTTGGGCAAGATCATCTGTGATGGGGAAATCATCTTTATTCACCTCAAAGGTTGGAAGGGACTGCAGGACCACGGCATCCGCCGTATTAATGTTGATGGGGCCCTGTAAATTACCGGGTGATTCTGAATACACTGTCAGGTAAGGGGAAACCTTTTCATATACCTCGTCGGTGATTCCACGAATCATGTGCAGTTCGGAAAGAACGGAAAGCTTGCCATTCTTACATTGGTAGGGTGGATTCAGGCGGCTATAGTAGTCCTCCTCCGCCCCGTGAGATGCTGAAGGAATACTATTTTGATCAATCCAGTCCACGATCGCATCCACCACGTTCGGGTCCACCTCCAGAATTTCAAACAGCCTCTTCATCTGAAGCACCTTTTTTGAAACGGGAAAATCGCTGAGGTTTACCAGGTCATTAGGATTGAGCTTTCCCCCCTCATCCTGAATGCTCACCGTCACGGTCCCATCCCCCACGGGATAGGGGGGAAAGGGGACAGCCCATAGTTCATTGAGGGCGTCATACTGTTTGCCATGCAGGAGATCATCCCGGAGCACTGCCTTGGCCGCAGCCACCCCGGACTGGGCTAGGAAAAGCGCCTTGGTCCCATCACGGAAATTCGCTGCAGCCAGAAGGTCCGTTCGCGTAGAGAAATCAAACTCCAGGATCAGGACCGTCAATAGGACAACCACCAAGAGCGTGATCACCAGGGCGAGTCCATTTTCATTCTGCAGACGGGATATCGCCACCCGGTTATAAAACCTTCTCATAGCTCGACACCACGAACGTTCCATCCAGGAGCCGGGGGTCATTATATCGTGTTTTAAATTGCGCCCGCTTGATCCTAAGAAACTGGGGTGAACCCTGAATGGCGTCAAGAAGGTTCACCACCTGGGCCAGGGTCACATTTTCTACCTTGACCTCCACCGCTATTTCCCGATAATCGCCAAAGACCTGGGAAGGCTGTGGCCGAATGAAGACAATCCTGTCCTTGACCTGGTTCTTGACGGAAATCCCTTCCAGATACGAAAATAGTGAAAAGCCTTCCTCGCTCTTGGCAATACGCCCTTCGACAGCCGAAATCTTTCGCTGGAGAATCAGATACTGCTCACGAAGCTGGCTGAGCTCAACAATTTCTTTCTCCTTCTGAATAGTGAGGCGATCTAGCATTCTTAACCGATCTACAAAAGGAGAGACCAGGAAGTGATATCCAAGCAATGCAATCGTCAAGACTGCCCCCACAGAGAGGAAAATCCGTTCACGTGTGGAAAATCGGCCCCAATATTCCACACACCAAAGTACGATCTGCTTTAACGAGATCTTCATTCGCTTCTATATCCCCTCGGACAGCGTGATATTGAGCCGGAAGCGGACCTTGGACTGGTCGGCACTCATCTTGGCATCGCTGATCTTGACCTCTCGAAACCTCTCATATTTTCCCAATGTCTCCCTGAACTTTTCTACCGCTTCAAAGGAGTCGGTCTGGGCCTCCAGTCGTATACTGCCCTGTTCGATGAGGAGGTCCTGAACTTCAATCAAGGCATTGCCGGGCATTCTCTTTGTCAACTCTCCCAAGAGGTCCAGGACCGTGACCGTTCCGCTCCCGAAGAAGGCAATTTTCTTCTCCATCTCTTTTTGGGCGGCCTTGGTCTGTTCCACCTCATTCACAATGTTCTTGACATTAGGAAAGGTCTTCTGAAATGTGGACCGCACATGGGATTGAAGCTCTTGGTATCTTGCTGCCTTGAAGTGGTAGCGCAGATAAAGATTCCCCGCAGCCAACAAAAAAAGGATCGCCCCAGCAACGCCGAGGGCCACCAGGCGGTGCCGGGTCTGGGCCCGCTCCTTGCGATAGGCAAATTCTCCTGACCTAAACCTGACCCTTGACCCTCTTTGCCCCAGGCACTCTTTTAAGGCAAGCCCGATGCCGACTGCAAAGGTTCCCTCCTCTGGGAGCCCCGGACCTTTCACCCATTCCTTTCCCAGATGATGAGCCAGATACGGGGACAGGCCCTGAAGCCTCGATGTCCCTCCACAAACATAGATCTGATGGACAGGATGCCCGGTCTCAGTTTCATATACATGAAAAGTGGTAGCGAGTTCCTTGAGAAGTGGTTCCAGGGCAGCCTTCACCGTGGATTCGCCTAAACCGGACTCGGTCAGAATGGCCTTCCTTTTCTCATGCTCTGCCTGTTCCAGGTGAAGGTTTGTGGCCTGGGCAATCGCCTGTGTCAGGTGATTTCCACCCACCCTGATCGTCCGGATCAGCCGCGGACTGCCTTCCCCCACGACACAGACTGTAGTCTTGGAAGCCCCGATATCAAGCAGGGCGATATGCCCCTCCCCCACCTCCTTTACTAAATAGTGCTGGAAAAAATTGTATAGGGCCAGACTATCCATTTCAAAGGCCTTGGGGTCCACACCCGCCTTCTGGAGTTCTTCCAGGTAACGTTTCAAGTACTCCTTGGGGAGGGCAATGGCCAGCACGGTGGAATCCTGTCCTCCTGATCCTCTGCCTAAGCCTGGGCTAGAGGGCCGGATAGGGTGGTAATCCACCACCACCTCTTCCAGGTCTAAAGGGATATGGCCCTCCATCTCGTAGGGAACCGTCTGGGCCACCTGCTCAGGATCGGTAAATGGCAATCTGATTATGCGGGTGAACACAGAACCCTGAGGGACCGAGGCTACCACCAGGCCTCTGCCCAATCCCCCTGAGGAGGAAGAACGGACACCCACTCCGCGCAGCAGGGCTGCCAGCTCTTCGTGAAAAGGCCGTTGGTCCCCATCCGCCTGAGGAGGAGTAAGGGGCCACTCAAGACACCTCTCGATATAGGGGCCCTTGATTCCCTTCTGCATCAAAACGGCCTTGATGGAGAAGCTTCCCACATCCAGACCGAGGATCCGTTGAAACATTTTCCTATTCCTTATACGTATGTGGGGGCCCGTGCTAGGATTCGTTAACTGTTATACGTTAAACGTTAATCGTTCTGGAATTCCCACGATTAACCAATCACGTTTCACGAATAACGTCCTTTGGCCCTACACCCCGCTCCGCCTCAGGCGGACAGCCCCTTGCTTTATCCTTCTATTTTAGAGGTTCAGTGGTACACTGTTGATCGAGACCAGGGGACGTTTAAACGTTCCCTTGAGCAAGATCTCTACGGGATCGCGATTGTTCCCCATCATCGCCAGCATGGGAAATTTCTTTCGAAGCTCCTCCTTGAGATATGCCTTGGTCGCCAGATTAAGAAGGCCCTCAGACCAACGGTTCCTGAGCAAAAGTGTCCCCTGGCCGGTGGCCTCGACATCTGGACCTTGAGCCTTGAAGTCTTCTACGGTCACAATACCATTACGCAATCCCAGCTTGGCTGCGATTCTCGAGAGAGATAGGTCCGGCAGCTCCACCCCACTCAAAGATACCCCAGCGGTCTTAATTCCTAAAAGCTCCAGGGCCCCGGAAGCATTACCCCGAAGAACATCTCGATCCTGCCAGGTGGCCTCCAGGTCTAGCCTCAGCCGCCCCTCTAACTTAAAGGGGACATCAAGCCCCATGGCCTGCAGTTCTAAATCCTGGGCAGACTCCTGAAAATAGTAATTTATCTTGCCCTCTCGTTTGCGGACCCAAAAACTTCCCCTCACTTTCCCACCATAGGCCTCCATAAAAAAGTCTGTCTGAACATTCAATCGCAAGAGTGGCAAAAGGTAGACCTTTATCCTGGCCTGATCCACCACCACATCGCCCTTGAAACCCGTCTGAGGATGCAAATGAATCTCCCTCCATGTGAGGCCGATGGGGAAAAGCCACTGGCTTTCATTCACCCTGATCTGACAAGCCAGGGTCTGCTCCAGCATAGAGATCAGTCGGATCTCAAGCTGACGGTGGGGGAACGTAAGATAGAGAAAGAGAAGCAGCATCAAAATGGAATAGAGGGTATATCCGAGGACCAGGAGAATCTGCCTCCGCTTTAGAGTAAAGACCTTTAAGCCAATCCTACTCAAGCGTTTAAAGAAGCCCGCCCTATCCGTGTTCAAATATTCCCTCTTATTTAGCCAGCGGGAGTTCAACCCAGGACTTAAAAGACCTTTGACCCTCTCGCGGCACTTGAAATTGTATCTCGATTTCTACCACCTGGGGAAGTGCTTTTTCACTCTCTGCATCCCAGCCATCCACCCATGTCTTACCGTCAAAGTAGCGGAGATTCAGGCTATAAATCCCCTCCCCGATCACAAATTCTCCACTTCCTCCTTGGGAAAGGCCATCGAGGTTGTTTCTCTCCCTGTGCAGGAGCACCCATCCTCTATCTTCCGGGTCTATTTCAAAACGGTATTCGATGAGATTAAGATCAGAGGCGGCCTCATCTGCTATAGATCGAGCATGAGAAAGGGAGGTAAATCGTAAGGAGTCCTGTGGCCGGCCGTCCATAACACCATTCTCTCCTACAAAGATAGCCTCAGGAATTGCCTTTCCCTTTGGTCTGTAGGCCATGCTCAATTCCTCAGACAGCCTTGCCAGGATAAACCGGGCCTCCCGATAGATATCCGCTTCACTGTCCACTCGCTCTATCATCCTGATGCTCGCACTGAAGCTGGCATAGACCATCGTGGCAAGAATGGCCAGTATGGCCATGGTAATGAGAATCTCCAAAAGAGTAAAACCGAGTTGTGAGTTCTGAGTTGTGTGTTGTGAGCTAAACATACATATCCTTAATCTCTTTCGATCGTTCATTCCCTCTCACTCAATACTCACTACTCACAACTCACTACTGCTCTTCAAAGACATAGTTGACCAGTTCCACACTTTCCCGATCGTTTTTTCCCCACATCACCGAGATACGCACCTCCCGTACATAATCAAAGGGCGTCGAAGAGATTACCCTGTGCCACCGAAACTCCGGATACCCCTCACCGAATTCGCCGGCCATTTCACCAATCTCAGGAAAGCCTTCCATCCCCGTCTCCACCATCTTCATCCTGGCCAGGGCTGTGGCGGCGGTCAGATACCTTGTTTCCGTGACCAATCCCACATCCCGATTTCTCAGACCCAGCAGGACCACCAAGGCAAGTGAAAGAACCGCAAGGGCGACCAGCACCTCCAAGAGAGTAAAACCAGGTTGCGAGTTCCGAGTTTCGAGTTGTGAGTTGACGTTGAAGATCTTTGGTTTCCGTCTTTTCTGATCAATCATCTGCTCTCAAAACTAATTACTCACTACTCACAACTTCTTTTACCTCAATATAGCCTTCATATACCTTGACCCGGCCTGTCAATGGATTAATCTCAAGGGTGAAGACGCGCTTACCCCTGTCCGCAAGGTGAATCACTGTTTTTTCAGCCAATCCCACCGGAAAAAATTGGGTATAGGCCTCACCCTCCGTCACCTTCCCCTGATGTAGTGTGACCACGTCCTGAAAGGTCACCCCCCTTGGTAATGAAACCCGTCGTTCCAGAAGGGGAGCAGGTGAGGCTAGCTCTCCATTGGAGTTTACGACCGAAACACGATACTCGCTGGCCTTAAGGTCATAGGAAAGTCGGTGAATCTTTCGGGTTGCAATCGTCTCATGGTAGAGGTATTGAATGACACCCACGAGGTGGCGTGAGGCGGTTTGAAGGCCATCCTCGGTCAGGCTCTGAAATTTTGGATAAATTAAGAGCAGGAGTAGCCCGAGAATGAAAAGAACAACCACGATCTCTAGAAAGGTGAATCCGTGGCCCTTTGTCCTGAGACTGATGAAAAAGCTCCAGATGCGAGGCCGCAGCCTCGAGGACGACGCAGGCGTACGGTGTCGGGTACGTCGAGGAGGCCGAGGGGCGAGAACGAAGCAGATGGGATTTTGCAACAGTCTCATGCTATTGGAGGTTCCAGTTCTGGATGTCCTCATCCTTCCCCTCTCCACCAGGCTCCCCATCCGCAGCATAGGAGACCAGGTCATACTCCCCGTGAGTCCCCGGACTGAGATAGACAAAGGTGTTTGCCCAGGGGTCCTGAGGCACCTTGGCAATATAACCGTCTTCACGCCATTTAGATGGAATAGGACTGATGGTGGGCTTGGTGACCAGGGCCTCCAGGCCCTGCTCGGTGGTCGGATAAAACCCATTGTCCAGACGAAAGAGGTTGAGCGCCCCCTCCAGTTGCTTTATCTGGACCTGGGCAGCGGTTTTCCTGGCCTCATCGGTGCGACCTAAAATTCTGGGGGCAACGATGGCCACCAGCAGGCTCAAGATCAGGATCACCACCAGGAGTTCAATCAGCGTAAACCCATCACAAGAGGCTAAATGGGGTACTCGAATTTTGGATTTTGAGTGTATCGGCTTAGCCATCATGTCACCTCACCAACTGGCTCATTTGCAAAATGGGCAGAAGAATCGCCACAACTATGAATAAGACCACCAGTCCCATCACCAGGATCATCAGGGGGGCCAGTAGGGACATCAAGGTTCCCAGGGTGACCTCTAATTCGCTATGATAGGACTCTGCTACCTTCTGAAGCATCTTCTCCAGCTCGGCACTCGCCTCACCCACTGCGATCATCCGTGTAATCAGCGGGGGAAAGACCCCGCTTCTCCGCAAGGGCTCAGCGATGCTCTCGCCTTCCCTGATATTCTCGCGGGCCGATTCCAGGGCCTTCTCCAGGACCCGATTATCCACCACCTTTTTGACGATATCAAAGGCCTGCAGTAGAGGGACCCCTCCCCTCAGCAGGATGCTCAGCGTGTCCGCAAACCGTGAGAGCGCAATGAGCTTGGCCAATTTTCCCACCACGGGGGCGTTGAGTTTCCACCCGTCATATTTCTCCCGACCCGCCGGCGTGGCCAGATATCTCTTTAGGAGCACCCATCCACAACCAATGAGGATCAGGCCCAGCCACCAATATCCCTGGAGAAGACGACTGATTACCAACAGGACACGGGTCGCAAGGGGAAGGACCTGGTGCATCTCAGTAAAAGCCGATAGGACTCGGGGGACCACAAAGTTCAGCAAAAAGCCCAGGACGAGCACGCTCACCACCAACATCAGGATGGGGTAGGCCATAGCAGACAGAACACGGCTACGTAGCTGGCCCTCACGCTCCAGAAACTGAGCAAGGTACAGCAGGATCTGGTCTAGGGTACCACTCGCCTCGCCTACCCGGATCATCTGGATGTAGACCGGAGAGAAGATCCTGGGATGCAAGGCCAATGCATCTGCAAGGGACCTCCCTTCCTTCACCTGCTCTCTTACCTGAGCAAGGGTCCATTTGAGGAGCCTCTTGTCCACCTGATCGCCGAGTGCAGAAAGCACCTCCATCAAGGGGAGGCCCGCACCCGACAAAGTAGCCATCTGTCGGGTAATCACAGCCACTTCCTGGATCGTCACCCGCTCGGTGAAGATATCCCTCAAGAGGCGGCCAGAAACTGGCGGCTGGACCGACCTTTCAGCACGGGACGGGGCCACGCCTCCCAATCGCGCTTGTTGGCTCTCGATCACCTCTACCGGAAAAATACCCGATTTCCTCAGCTTGAAACGGGCTGCCTTAGGATTATCGGCGTCAACGATACCATTCACACTCTTTCCCACTGTGGTCAGGCCCTTATATTCGTAGACTGCCATCAGACCTCTGAAGACAAGGTTCTACATTCTTGGTTAACGTCTTATCTTTTGGGATTAACCAAGAACGCGTAAGGAATAACAGTTAATGAAGGAGGGTTCCTCAGCCATTCACATCCATGATCTCATCCTGCGTGACTCTCAGGACCTCTTCGGTGGTGGTCACCCCCTTGACCACCTTGACGGACCCATCCATCTTGAGGGTAACCATGCCCTTCTCCACGGCCCGGTTCCTGATGGTATTGGCATCGGTCTTAGACAGAATCAGGTTCCGGATCTCATCGTCTAAGACCAAGATCTCGTAGATCCCGGTGCGGCCCCGATAGCCGGTATTCATACAGTTTGTGCAGCCCTTCCCCCGGTAAAAGATCTTGCCGCGCCCGCCTTTTCCTCCGCCTGAGGCGGATAAGCCAGACTCCAGGCCCAGCTTTTCAAGCTCCTCCGGGAGCGGCGGATAACCCACCCGGCAGGCCGGACAGACTTTACGAATCAGCCGCTGGGCAATGATGGCCACCACAGAGGAGGAGACTAGAAAAGGCTCAATCCCCATATCGAGGAGGCGTGTGATTGCACCCGCCGAGTCATTCGTGTGGAGCGTGGAGAAGACCAGATGCCCTGTGAGAGACGCATGAATGGCAATCTCGGCCGTTTCCACATCTCTGATCTCTCCCACCATGATTACATCGGGATCCTGCCTGAGGATAGAACGAAGCCCATTCGCAAAGGTCAGATCGATCTTAGGGTTCACCTGCATCTGACCGATCCCCTTGAGCTGATATTCGATGGGATCCTCGATCGTAATGATATTTTTATCCGGTGAATTGATCTCATTGAGTGCAGCATAAAGGGTGGTGGTCTTACCACTCCCCGTGGGCCCTGTCACCAGGAGGATCCCATGGCTCATGCGGATCAACTGCCCCACCTGTTTAAGCTTGTTTTCCTCCAGGCCCAGATCCTGTACGCTGAGGAGGTGGTGTGTCTTATCCAGGAGGCGGAGCACGAGACGCTCCCCATGGGCGGTGGGGATGGCAGATACACGAATATCGACATCCTGCCCTGCAATCCTGATTCCGATCCTCCCGTCTTGGGGGAGGCGTTTTTCGGCAATATTCAATCCGGCCATGATCTTGATCCTGGAGGTGATACTGGGTTGGAGCCGTTTAGGAGTGGTGAGGATATTATATAAAATACCATCAATACGATATCGGACTGCCAACTCCCGCTCGTAGGGCTCAAGATGGATATCGCTGGCCTGTCGCTTAACCGCCTCGAACATCATGGAATTCACCAGGCGTATGATGGGAGCCTCGTCGGCAGCCTCTAACAGGTCTACCGGTTCGTTCAGCCCGCTGGCGAGTTCATCAAGGTTATCGACATTGAGGGTTTCAATCACCTGCTCTGCACTATCCGAGGACCGTTCATAAATTTGGTGGATGCAGTTGAGGATCTCTCCGGGAGGGGCAATGGTCACCGAGAGATCTCTTCTCAGGATCACGCGCAGGTCATCCAGTGCAAAAAGATTCAGGGGATTGGAGATGGCCACCAAGGCCTTTTCGCTCGAGCTTTTTAAGGGGATGAGCTCATGGCGCTTGGCAAAGCCGATCGGGATGAATCTGATGAGGTCCCGATCAATCTGGGCCTGGTCTAGACGGGGCACGTAAGGGATCTCCAGTTGGACCCCCAACGCCTCCAGCAGATCCTCCACCTTGAGGTATCGGAGCCTGATCAGGATCTCCCCTAGCCGTCCCCCCTTTTCTTTCTGGATGCGAAGCGCCTCCTCGAGATGCTCTTGAGTAAGGGAGTACTTGTCTTGGAGGATCTGACCTATCAGTTGCCGTAAGCGTAGCATTTTCACAATACCACATACATTATTCCGGCGTTTTCGGGGTCTGAGGCTCTGTCACCTCATCCCCCTCCGCCTGAGGTGGATCCGGCGGAGGGATCATGGGCCTGTCGAATTTGTCCAGAATTTCCTCATGCCGCTGCCTCTGCTCCACCTTTTCCCTTTCCAAAAAACCCTTAATCTCCTCACTCTTGTTCTTACGGATCTGGACCATTTCGGTAGATTCTCTGACGATATAGGGTGTAAGGAAGATCAGGAGATTGGTCTTCTCGGTCCGCCGGGTCTGGATCTTAAAGAGCCATCCCAGGATCGGGATGTCACCCAGAAAGGGGACCTTGCGCACACTCTTGGTGATATTATCTCGGATTAGTCCCCCCACGACGACCGTCTGCTGATCTTTCACGATAATCGCGGTATTCGCCGAGCGCTTGTTGGTCGTCGGTCCGACCACTGTACTGCCCACCGTCTGCGAGACCGACTCCGAGATGGTGGAGATTTCCTGGTAGAGGTCCAGGCGCACATGATCGCTCTCCATGATCTGGGGTGTGAGTCTCAAGGTGATCCCCACATCCTTCCGTTCGATTGTGGTCAGGACATTTCCCCCCACGCTCTGACTCTGGCCGGTGATGAAGGGACGATTTTCACCCACCACGATCTCGGCTTTTTGATTATCACTGGTCAGGATCTGGGGGGTCGAAAGGATATTCACCTCCGTGTCGCTCTGAAGGGCACGAAGCAGTGCCCCCACATTGAGAAAGTCCTTCCCCCCAAACTTAAACGTCCCCTTCACCACCCCGATCGCCAGGCCGGTCAAACCCACCGGCCCCTGAGTTGCGAAGGTCCCAATTCCCCCAAAGTTTGTTCCCCCCGCCGGTTGGAATTTATCCGCAAGGTTGCCCGAGGCGTCTGTCTGTAAGGGGGCCTGGACCTCCACCCCGATCTCCCGTAATTTGTCCAGGCCAATCTCCATGATCACGGCCTCTACATACACCTGACGGCGCTTTACGTCCAGCTGTTTGATCACTACCTTGAGGGCCTCATAGTCGCGGGGTGAGGCCATAATGATCAGGGCGTTGGTGGATTTGTCCGCAAAGAGCTGCACCGGTCCCTCGAAATCCCCGGGGCCTCGTGTCCCGGTACGCATGGGGGTCGGGGCGGGAGGTCTGACCACTAGCCCGCTCAACACCTTGATCAGCTCCTCGGCATTGGCATTCTCGAGGTAATAGACATTCACCGACCGCTCCGGAGGCACCTCGGTGGTGGGTAGAATCTGGATCACCTCCCCGACCGGGATGGCCGTGAAGCCTTTGAGATCCAGGACCGAAAGAAAGGCGCTGTAGGCCTGGTCCACCGTGATCTTGGCCGGGGAAAAGATGGTGATCTTTCCTTTCACCTTCTCATCAATAATAAAGTTCTTACGGGTCAGCTCACTGATGAATTTTACGAAGACTGGAAGGTCTACATTATTAAAGTCCAGGGTGATCAGTTTGGCTTTCACGTCCGCCTTGGGCGGAGAGGTTGGCACCTCAGGATCCTGACCCTCCCCAGGGAGCGGAGAGATCAGGGTCGCCACGATTAGAATTACGACACTACTCCACTTTTTCAATGCGAACTCCACATCCTCTCATTTCGACTCTGCTCAATTAGGCTTACACCTGTGCTTCACCGTATCTCATAGGCAAAGGTCTGTTTCTGGTTATTCCTCACCAGGTCCAGGGTCACGGAGGCCTCGCCCTTGAGCTGCTGGAAGACCCTCATAAAATTCTCGGGATCTTTGATCTCGACCCCATTGATCCGCTGTAAAACGTCCCCATTCTGAAGGCCGATCTTTGAAAAAAAACTGTCCTGGACGATCGAAAATATCCTGAAGCCATCTGGTTTTCCACCTGAGAAGTTAGGGACCACCCTGGCCTTGGTCAAAAGCTGTGAGAGATTATCCAGGGCTGCTGTGATCTCCTGCCGATCCAGAACCCACTGATTGGAGGTCAGCTTTACAACTCCCCCTTCCTGGCCCTTTGAGCCGGTCATGCCCATTCCCTCGGGCTCCAATTCCTCTTCCAAATAGAGCCTTAGATGCTTTTGGGCATTCCCAATCTGCAGGACCACCTCATTTCGGTCAATCTTGATGATTTCGGCCTGATTGTCAATCGACTCCCCCAGACGGTAGAGGAGCTGCTCTCGAGTGATCTGGTTCTCAATAATGGCATAGGAGACGGCTTCTGCACCCTCCCCCACCACTGTGCCCATCAGGATCACCCGAAGGTCTACCGGGGGTGCCTGACGGGTCTCTGCTGCGGGACCAGGTTCAACCGTCTCTATTCCTCGCATCTTGGAATTAAAGATATTCCCCTCAATAATGTCATGATAATCCCTTTGAGGAGAGGTGCTTAAAAATGAAGGAGAGACCGCCTCATCCAGCGATTTGACTGAGGCCTCCAGCCGGCTACCAATGATCAGATTGATCATATCGGCCACCAAGTAGGCCCCCAGAGGCAGCACCAGGAAGTGAACCACCCAAAGATAGCGCCCAAACACACCGTCCATACTTAGATCACTGTTTTATTATTTATCATTTTTTCTTTTTTGTCAATGCGATAGACAATGTACACCCTTACAACAGGCCTCTACAAGGATCATGGAACTGTCTGGGAAGATACCCCACGGATCGAGGGGATTTTTTGATTCAAGACTGCTTGGGCCAGGAGGAGATAGGTCTCCATTCCAACCTGTCCATTCATTTCCAAACCCCGCTCCTCTTGAAAGGTCTTTATCGCCATCTCAGTTAGGACCCCAAAAATACCGTCCACTTGTCCCGGATAAAGTCCCCAGACCTTCAGGATCGCCTGGAGGGTTCTCACCGAGGCATCGGGTGTCCCTCGGCTCAAGGGAAGAGAAATTCCCGGGATCTCTTTCCACAACAGGATACCCCGACCGGTAAACCCCGTTTCAAATTCCCTAGCTGAGAGCTGGACTTTCCCCTTAAGCGGATCCAGCAGGGTGAGGTGATGCGGGTCAGCTGCCGACAGGACCGCGGCATGTGGTTTCACCTCATCCCCTATCTTTATCCATACCAGGCTCGGATAGGCCAGGGCCAGGATCTTTCTATATTCCACAGGCAAGGGATATGGATAGAGCCCCCACGCCTTGAGCAGTCGGCCAAGGTCCAAGCCTCTAAATTCCTGGGGCGTGATGGCCGTCTCTCCTCCGCCTCGGGCGGATGAGGCGGACTGCCAGAGCCGGGCCAAGGTCAGGTAGGCCGCCCGTTCAGAATCCCCTGGATCCTCTACCCTGAAAATCCCATCGGAATCAAAGGTCAATGACACCTCCAGCCTGGACGAGAGAGAGACCTCATCCACTTCAGGGGCAGACGGATTCTGCAGTGTGCCGGCATCGTCTGCAGAGACCTGAGGAGTCTCCGTCACCCGGTTCGCCACCAGGGGAAGCGGATCCTGCACCGACTCGGACGCGGAGGCACTTGCTCCTGAGTGGTCCTCGGAGAGGGTTTGGGATGCTGTCCCCTCCCACACCTGTTTTAGGAAGAGATCCCTGGAAAACCACCCCCAGAGTCGGCCCAGGCATAGAAGGACTCCAAGGACCCCACCGGCACCCATCAGCAATTTTGTCCTCCAGGAGGTCTTAAACGAGGACCAGAGTGAGAACCGGTTGGAAAAGATCGGCTCCAGATCTGCCAGGGCGGTCTTCACCAGAGAAGGGGCGATCACCCGGGTTTCGGAGACATAGGCCGCCAGGAGGGTCTTATCACAGGTAATATTGATCAATCGCGGGATCCCGTGACTGTACTGATGGATCATCAGCATGGAGGACGGTGTAAAGTGGATCCTGTCCACCCCACCCGCCATCTTGAGCCGGAAATTG